>CAZXQK010000343.1:0-1502 GCA_964642785.1 uncultured Faecalimonas sp. | reverse complement strand
AATGTAGTCTTCTTCATTGAAGAAACGTTCTTTCTGTACACGTGTCATGTAAAGGACATCTAAGTTTGGAAGGGCATCTTCCAGACGTTCAACTTCTTTATATGGAATATTCTGTTTCTCCAGAATATCCTTGCGGATGTATCCCGGAAGGCGAAGTTCCTCCGGAGAAATCAGAATGAATCTGATATTAGTATATCTCACAAGTGCTTGGATCAGAGAGTGGACAGTACGACCAAATTTCAAATCGCCGCAGAGACCGATGGTCAGGTTGTCCAGTCTGCCACTTAAGGAACGGATGGTCAAAAGGTCTGTCAGAGTCTGGGTCGGATGTTGGTGTCCGCCATCGCCGGCATTGATAATCGGTATGGATGAATGATGGCTTGCAACCATTGGTGCACCTTCTTTCGGGTGGCGCATGGCAATGATGTCAGCGTAGCAGGAAACCATACGAACTGTATCGGAAACCGTTTCACCTTTGGAAGCAGAACTTGAATCGGCAGATGAAAAACCAAGTACGCTTCCTCCTAAATTTAACATGGCAGCCTCATGGCTTAATCTGGTACGGGTGCTTGGCTCAAAAAACAATGTTGCAAGTTTTTTGCCCTCGCAGGCGTGTGCATATTTTTCACGATGATGTTCAATATCATTTGCTAAATCTAACAATTCGTTTAATTCCTCAACGGAAAAGTCCAAAGGACTCATTAAATGTCTCATAGTGACCTCCTTGTTTATAGGTATGTTAATAAGTCTTGTACAGATTTTCTTTTTGGTGCTTCCGGTGAACTGTCTGGGTAGCCGATTGCGATTAGCGCAGCCAACTCCCGGTCTTTCGGAATATGTAGCAATTCAGTAATGCCATCTTCATCCCAAATTCCCATAATTACCGTTCCTAAACCGGCTTCGTGTGCAGCAAGGCAAAATGTCTGGCAGGCAGCACCGACATCAAACATCTGCCAACGGTCTTCTTTCTTCGTAGAATAAGAACCGTCACGTTCGAATCCACACCGGCCTTTGATAAAAGTTACAGCAACTAAAGTAGAAACCTGTCTCACGATATTCGCATTAAAATCAGGGGTAAAATCATCTGCAATTTTTTTGATCATAGAAGTGTCTTCAATTGCAATGTAACGGGTGATTTGGGTATTTTTCCAAGATGGAGTAAAAGATGAAGTGGAAATGATCGACTCTAAAAGGGAATGACTAATCTTATCCGACTTAAATTTTCGAATGCTTCTTCTTCCTTTGATACATTCTGTAGCGTTCATCCTGATACCTCCTGTCAGAAAATCTTCTTACATATCTTAGATATCATATAACAAATAAAATGGTTTTTCAACAGTAGATTTTAAGAAAAATTTGTATTATAATAGAAATAGTTTTTTCTTTGACGGAAGAAGTGGAAGTGGGGACAAATGATGGAAAAATTATTGGAACTTAGAGGTCAGTTAGATGAAATTGACAAACAGATTGTAGATTTATATGAAAAAAGAATGGAAATCTGC
>CAZXQK010000342.1:0-1504 GCA_964642785.1 uncultured Faecalimonas sp. | reverse complement strand
CAATGAAATGTTCATACAGGTTCGGAACGTGTTCCTTCATATAAAATGGCTGATTATATTCCATCAAAGTTTCCACCATTACCCTTGCTTCATTTCCGGTACGAAACAGAACTGCAATCTCATTCGGCGGCACTCCTTCTTTCACTGCTTTTTGGATTTCTCCAAAAACATACTTGCTTTCCTCCACAGGATGGCGTATCTCCTGAATATGTACCGGTTGTCCTTGTTCATTGTCCGTTATAATTTCTTTCTGAAAACGGTTCTGATTCATGCAGATTACCCTGCCTGCCGTCTGCACAATTGCCTTGGTGCTTCGATAGTTCACATTTAAAACAACCTGCTTTGCTTTCGGATAGTCTCTTGGAAATTGCAACATAATCTCCGGTCTTGCTCCCCGGAACCGGTAGATGGACTGGTCATCATCTCCCACGATGAACAGATTGTTTTCCGGCATGGCAAGCAGACGAATAACATCATACTGCACCCGATTGATATCCTGAAATTCGTCAACTAAGATATACTTGTATTTTCTTTGCCACATCTGAAGAATGTCCGGTCTTTTCTGAAATAATTCGTAAGTCAACACCAGCATATCATCGAAGTCGATTTTATGCATACGTTTGCGCTCCCTTTCATATTGTTCAAAAATCTCCCGGAAAACTTCTTCTTCACAGTTCAAAGACTGATACTCCAAAAGAGGAATCCGATTGTTTTTTATGTTCCCGATTTCCCCTGCAATTCCCTGTATGAATTCTTTCTCATCTTCGATATCAGGCTGCAGTCGTTCTACTATCCGTTGCAACAGCTGATACTTTTGTTCTTCCGAAAAAATATTCTCAGCACCCAACCGGTATGCCCACTTTAAGATACCGTAATAAATCCCATGAAAGGTGCCGAATGTCACCGGTACCGTACCACCTTTCCACAACATATAAAACCGCTCCCGCATTTCCTTCGATGCAGCCTTAGAAAAGGTAATGACCAGAATTTCCTCCGGTTTCACCTTATGTGTTTGGATTAAATGTAAAATTCGATTGGTTATTACGGTGGTTTTTCCCGAACCGGGACCGGCTAAGACCATACATGGTCCGTCTTTGTGGGCAATCGCTTGGATTTGAGCCTTGTGAAAACTCATGAACTTACCCCATTTCTTCCTGATTTAGAAAGGCGGGAACTTTTTTCTCCCGCCTTGTTACATTTATTTTGATAATAATTCAATTCCTTTGCGGATTCGTGCCAGAGATTCTTCTTTTCCTAAGATTTCCATAATCTCTGTTGCACCGCCCGGTGTATTCTGCTTTCCGGATACTGCTGTTCTGACCGGCCAGATTGCATAACCGTTCTTGCAGCCTTTCCTCTCCACATAACCACGAAGCACTTCGTAAAGGGCATCATTTGTATAGTCTTCATGTGCTTCAAATAACGGAAGCAGTTCTTTCAGCACTTCCAAAGAGGTCTCTTCGTTTGTCTTCATCTTCTTATGTGTGTACATTGCCGTATCATA
>CAZXQK010000341.1:0-1511 GCA_964642785.1 uncultured Faecalimonas sp. | reverse complement strand
GGATTACCGTAAAGTAACAGACAACATACAATATGAGCTCCGCTTTTTTGAAAGTGGAGCTGGTTCAAAAAGGGGAAATTATGACGAAATTAACGAAGAGGAACATGGTAATATGGGGAAGTATCGGTGTTGTGGCAGTCATCGTGTTATGCCTCTGTCTGACACTTGGAAGACATTATATAACAGAAAACAGGGAATCGACACAAGGAAAACAGAATGAAACATCTGCCGGGACAGAGAATGATGATGCAGATGTTCCGGAGATTGAATTGCCGGATGATAACTTCGAGCAAGAAGAAAATAAAGATAGTCAGAGTTCGTCTGAAGGTAATGCAGGAAACAATGATTTTATCGATAACAATTCAGACAGTATAAAAGATGACACTAATAAAAATGAGAGTGACAATACCAACAGTAACGACAGCAGTGCAATTGTACTGCCGGAAGTACCGATTCCGTAAGGGAAAACGGTTTGAGAAAGGAGACTTGTTGTGAATATAGAGAAGATAAGAAGAGCCAATATGCCGAAGGCTGACTGTAATACATATGTGGCGGGAGAGGCAGTATGTGAATGGAACGGCAGGATCCATCGTACCATGCAGTTTGTGGAGGATTTTCAATTGCTGGATGTGGAGCATTGGAAACGTTTTGTGGAGCAGTTTCGGATCCATTCCGACTGCTATGAACCTTATTGGCCGACCAATGGCTGGAGAGGCGAATATTGGGGAAAAATGATGCGGGGTGCGAGTCTGGTATATGCCTACACACAGAATGAGGAACTCTATCAGATACTGACTGATTCGGTAGCAGATATCATGACATGCATGGAAGAAAACGGACGCATCAGTACCTATCCGCAGAAGGAAGAATTTACCGGATGGGATATGTGGTGCAGAAAATATGTCCTGCTTGGTATGGAATATTATTTAGAAATCTGTAAGGAGGAAGAATTTGCGGATAGAGTGATTGCCTGTATGCAGGAGCAGGTTGATTATATCATGGCAAACATCGGTGCCGGGGAAGGGAAAATATCCGTGAATCAGGCATCCGGTGCATGGAGAGGACTGAATGCGTCTTCCGTTTTGGAACCGGTGGTAAGACTGTATAATCTGACCAGGGAAGAAAAATATCTGGATTTTGCAGAGTACATCGTGCATGAGGGAGGAACCCAGATTGTCAATGTATTCCGACTGGCATATGAGGATCAGTTTCTGCCATATCAGTATCCGGTAACGAAAGCATATGAACTGACTTCCTGCTTTGAGGGATTGTTGGAGTACTATCGTGTGACGAAGACTGAGTGGCATAAGACGGCATTGATCCATTTCGCTGACCGGATTTTGGAGACGGATTTTACTGTCATTGGAAGCAGTGGCTGTACCCATGAACTGTTAGACCACTCAACCGTGCGACAGGCAAACCCGACAGATGAACTGATGCAGGAAACCTGCGTTACGGTAACGCTCATGAAGTTTTTCTATCAGATGACGTTGCTGACCGGAAATCCCGCA
>CAZXQK010000340.1:0-1514 GCA_964642785.1 uncultured Faecalimonas sp. | reverse complement strand
CCATCACACTGCTTCTGAATTCGGAAGGAAAGAAAATGGGAAAAACACAGTCAGGTGCAGTATGGCTTGATCCGGATAAGACTTCTCCATTTGAATTTTACCAATACTGGAGAAATGTTGCAGATGCAGATGTTATGAAATGTATCCGTATGCTGACATTCCTTCCGTTAGAAGAAATCGATAAGATGGATGCCTGGGAAGGCAGCCAGTTGAATCAGGCGAAAGAAATCCTCGCATTTGAATTGACAAAACTGGTACATGGTGAGGAGGAAGCCGTGAAAGCACAGGAAAGTGCAAGGGCATTATTCTCCGGCGGTGCGGCAGCAAATATGCCGACATTTGAACTGACAGCGGAAGATTTTGAGGAGGGACAGATTGATATTCTTACATTATTGCACAAGAGTGGCTTGGTTTCTTCCAAATCAGAAGCAAGACGTGCAGTGGATCAAGGCGGGGTTGCTGTAGATGGAGAAAAAGTATCCGATATCAAAACATCATTTAAGGCAAGCAACATTCCGGTAGAGGGAATCGTGTTAAGAAGAGGAAAGAAAAACTTCCGAAAAGTGGTTGCAAAATAATGGAAAGAGAAAAAACATTGATTTTGACAGGGACGGTTGTGCATGGAAAAGCTTTGGGAAGGACAGTCGGGATGCCGACTGCCAACATTGCGGTTTTGGATAACGGTGTACTGCCGGAGCATGGAGTTTATGCAACGAAACTTTTGGTGCATGGAAAGACATATCCTGCGGTTACCAACATCGGATATCGACCGACCGTTGATGAACGAAAGGAAGTAACGGTGGAAGCATATATTCTGGATTTTTCAGATGATATATATGGGGAAATGGAACGGTTGGAAGTGTGTAGTTTCCTGCGTCCGACACGGAAATTTTCCCGTTTGGTAGAAGTGTATGCACAAGTGAAAAAAGATATAGAAATAGCGAAAAATCTTCTTGACACTCATAAGACAAAGTAATATAATAGAACGGCATGAGAATAGAAGAAGCAGTTTACACCAATGCCCCGGAGTGGACTGATTTCTATATAAATAATAACACTTTAATTGAGAATGATTTAGGAGGAAACCCAATGAAAACTTACATGGCTAATCCAAGCAAGATTGAAAGAAAATGGTATGTAGTTGATGCTGAAGGATGCACATTAGGACGTTTGTCAGCTGAAATAGCAAAAGTTTTAAGAGGAAAAAACAAACCGGAATATACACCGCACGTTGACACAGGAGATTATGTAATTGTAATCAACGCTGAAAAAATCAATGTTACAGGTAAAAAATTAGATCAAAAGATTTACTACAATCACTCTGATTATGTAGGTGGAATGAAAGAAACTACATTGAGAGAAATGATGAACAAGAAACCTGAAAAGGTTATTGAACTTGCTGTGAAAGGCATGCTTCCAAAAGGATCATTAGGAAGAGAAATGATCAAAAAACTTCATGTATATGCTGGAGCAGAACATGCACATGCAGCTCAGAAACCAGAAGTATTAACATT
>CAZXQK010000339.1:0-1522 GCA_964642785.1 uncultured Faecalimonas sp. | reverse complement strand
GGTGCTGTATCCGAACATTTTTACTTACAATGAAAAAACTTTCCTGCTTATAATTTCACAGCAAGCACTTGAAAAATCATACAACTTATGCGGAACATGAAAATCTATTTTTATATTATGATTTATTTCACTTTTATGATTCATATCCCAAACTTCTTTCATAAATTTCACTCCTCTATGGTTTCATACCTCTTTTACAAAAGTAAGCAATTACCTTCTTTTCTTTTTCATCATCATCAAGATACCTCGACAAACTTCTGATTTCATCCTGATACAAATCCTGATTTAACGAATTTCCATACTCTTTATATTTTTCAATCATATCTATGAGCTGTACCGGCAAATCAAAATCAAAATATGTGTTATTAGCCATGTTTCCTCCATCTTCATTAACCTTATCTACATTTTTTCCTATGCACTACATCTTGGCATTTGAATCGGCTTTCATACCTGTCTAATTGCTTCTGCAAAACAACTAAACACCTGCTATCATTCTCCTTTGCAAGCAGCTTTTCCAGCTTCACATAATCAATCTTTAATCCATATCCAAAGCAGTGTGCCTGATATTCCAAATTTGCTGTAAATGGCTTACCAATCACATTTTCAATATGTTCATCAATCGGAACATCAAACGGAAACTCTGTAAAGTTACTTAATAATGCGTTTCCATTATCGAATACCGGTGCCAAACGATATAAATCAGTATCAGCATTACTGATTACACCTATATTATGAAAATGTCTGTCTGTATTCAGGAGCAGAGCATCTAATGACATCATTTTAGCTAAATAATCATATATATCAAGATTGGTAATCTCTCTTACAAAATCAATTACAAATTTTATTCGTTTTTCTACATCATTTAGCCTGTAAATCTGATCTGTGAGCGGCCCTCCCACATACAAATCATAAAGCCTCTGAATACTGATATATGTTTCACCCGGCTTTAAAAAATTTGCAGACCGGCATCCCGGCTTATCATTGATTGTACATTTTTCGTATGTTACATATTCCTGAATATTTGAACATGATAAAACCAATGAAGCTAAATACTCAGCAGTTCCCTCGCTACCCACACTATTAGTCTTATACCAATAACCATTATCATAATATTTGGTCTGTGTTCCCTTGCTGCTTCCAGACACCATTGAAATCGCAGCGGGAGATAAGATATAATTGTTTAATCTCTCCATTTTACATCCTCCCACGCAATGTTTTCTCCTTTAAATTTTACCCAAAAATAATCCTCCCATGTAACACCATGTGTTTTTCGATTCCATTCCCAGGGATTATTTGATTCCATATCATATACTTCCAAAACACGTTTTAAATCTGAATATCCATCTTCAAAACACCTTTCCTTCAGGAACGCATATACTCTCTCTAAATCCAGCTTATTACCGTTAAATGGTTGCTTCATTCCGTCAGGTATCAGTTTTATGATAGACACTTCTTTGTGATCTGCCGATACATGAACAAAAGCAACATCTTCATTCCTATACATGACCGTAAAATCATAATC
>CAZXQK010000338.1:0-1523 GCA_964642785.1 uncultured Faecalimonas sp. | reverse complement strand
ATCCTGCGATAGTCGTTTCCTCAATCTTGGAAGAAAGCAGAACACCCAAATCCAGCATAACCTGGAACAGCAAGTCTTCGGCACTTCTGTCCTCTTTGATATTATCCGTATATTTGTCAAACAAGCTCTGTTCAACCTCATCGGGACGGTAGTAGACGTCTTTCATATTGGAGGTGTCACATTTTAATACACGGAAACCTATGTCTAATGCAGAATTCTTAATGCATAATTCATAATTATCACATTCAGTCCTTGTACATTCCTCATTATGCATTATGCATTGTGAATTATGAATTATTTTCGCTCCTGCACGACGAATACGCTCCTTGCCGATTTCGCAGATGTTCTTGTATCCCGCTTTATAAGCTTCGCTCTTTTCGTCTGTTTCTTCGGGTAACTGCACCATAATAAACTTGCGATGCCCGCCGTCCTCTGCGTTTAGTTGCATTACTGCGTGAGCTGTGGTGGCTGAACCAGAGAAGAAGTCGAGAATAATGGCATCTTTATCCAGTTTAGTAGAAATATCGACAAAGAATTTAATCAAAGAAACTGTTTTGGGAAAACTAAAAATCTTACCACCAAACAGCGTAGTGATTTCCTTTGTGCCATCCAAAGACATACCAATATTGTCCGGTAACTTTGTGCTAACAGGCATCATACCAAACATATCTCCAGCTTTCTTTTCATCATCTTCTTTCCAATATCTGAATGCTGGCTTTGAAATGCTCAAAAAATCATAGTCATCTGGGAATACAATCTTCCCCTCGGCATAATACTGCGAAAAAGTTTCTTGTGTTACAGCCCATGTTCGTAGCGGATTAACAGGGTACTCTTTTCCTGTCTTTGGATTTACCATTGTGAATGCAGAATTTGGTCGTTCTGAAGCCGTCCTTTGAGTTGTAAGGTCGTGTATTCTCCAAGGACGCCCAGGAAAATCAGGTGTTTCAAAATATTTTCTTTCCGTTCCGGTTACTCGTGCAACAAATTTATCACTTTTGGCATAGCATAAAATCCACTCACAATCTTGAGATACACCAAACGGAACATCAGATTTTGCCGTTCGCTTACGCCAAGGAAATGTCGCAACATAGTTTGCTTCGCCAAAAACTTCGTTGGCACATTTCAGCAGATTGTTCACCTCATTATCATCGATACTGATAAAAATAACCCCATCATCTTTAAGTAAATCCTTTGCCAACTTGAGTCTTGGATAAATCATATTTAGCCAGTCCGTATGGAAACGACCGTTGGTATCCATATTTTTAAAAAGCCTGTTGCCGTCCTCGTCATACCCACCATTATGCATTATGAATTCTGCATTATGCATTGAATAATCGTCCTCATACACAAAGTCGTTGCCTGTATTGTACGGAGGGTCTATTACCGACCCAAAAATGATACAATTACACGAACCCAAAGAAAATGCACCAAAACTGCCTATTTTGGTGCAAGCCTTAAAAAATTGCAATAAAAAAGCACTCAGACCGAAGTCTGAATGCCCCTGAAAATAACATTTAATCTAT
>CAZXQK010000337.1:0-1524 GCA_964642785.1 uncultured Faecalimonas sp. | reverse complement strand
CTCTCGAAATCCAACATTTCCCGGATTCACATAAATTCCCATCAGTTTCTCCTTTTTCTGCTACAAAGTCAAAATCCGTCACACTAAAGTTTCCTTTAGTATAACGGATTTTTTTCAAAAATACAATGCAGTATTATCTTATTTCTTTCAAATATCTCGTCAATGCATCCTGCCATGTCGGCAGTCTGTCGAACCCATTCTTATCCAATTCCGACTGGTTCATACGACTGTTCTTCGGACGTGTTGCTTTTACCGGAAACGCATTAGAATCAACCGGATTTACTTTCACCTCCATGCCTGCCTGTTTGAAAATCTCACAGGCAAATTCGTACCAACTGCAGTACCCTTGATTGGTTGCATGATAGATTCCGTACTTGTCGGTCTGAATCATATCCACACAAAGTTTTGCCAAATCATAGGTGTAGGTCGGCGAGCCGACCTGATCGTTTACAACGCTGACTTCTCCACGCTCCTCACCTAAGCGAAGCATGGTTTTAATAAAGTTGTGTCCGTTCACACCAAACACCCAGGAAATACGAATGATGAAATGTTTGTTCAATCTTTCCACTTCCAGTTCGCCTTCGTATTTCGTCTGACCGTACACATTCAGCGGCTCCCGTGTTCCGTATTCCATCCATGGCTTTTCACCCTGTCCGTTAAATACATAATCCGTCGAAAAATACATCATCGGAATATCCAGTTCTTCACAGACTTTTGCAATGTTAGCCGGACCGTTTTTATTGACTTTTCTGCAAATCTCAATCTCATCTTCCGCCTTATCCACTGCTGTCCAGGCAGCACAATGAATCACAGCATCTGCCTGAGATTCCTTAATGACCTCTTCTACCTGTAAGGCATTGGTAATATCCATTTCGTCAATGTCAACACCAACCGCTTCGATTCCTCTTTTTTCACATTCTTTTACAATGTCATACCCTAACTGGCCTTTCACGCCGGTAACTAATACTTTCATCTATTCCACTCTTCCTTTTTCCACATACATTTTTTGGAAATAATTCTGATACTCTCCGGAAAGAATGTTCTGCCACCATTCTTTATTATCCAAGTACCATTGAATAGTCTGCTCAATTCCTGTATCGAAATTATATTTCGGTTTCCAGCCAAGTTCTGTTTCCAATTTTGTCGGATCGATTGCGTAACGCAAATCGTGTCCCTTTCTGTCTGCCACATACGTAATCAAAGATTCCGGTTTATTCAATGCACGTAAAATCGTTTTTACAACTTCCAGATTCGTTCTTTCGTTATGTCCACCAACATTGTACACTTCTCCTACTCTTCCGTTTCGTATAATCAGGTCAATTGCGACACAATGGTCATACACGTGCAGCCAGTCTCTGACATTTTCCCCTTTTCCATATACCGGAAGTGATTCATCTGCTAATGCTCTGGAAATCATACGCGGAATCAATTTTTCCGGGAAATGATATGGACCATAGTTATTGGAACATCTGCTGATTGTCACGGGAAGTCCAAATGTTCTGTGGTACGCCAGCACAAATAAGT
>CAZXQK010000336.1:0-1532 GCA_964642785.1 uncultured Faecalimonas sp. | reverse complement strand
AATCTCCGGCTCCAAGCCCTCTAATCCGGCTTTTTCAGCCGTATAACTCACCATCATATTTTCGGCACAGAACAACTGACGAACCAGTTGTTGCAATTTACTTATCAACAGTTCTTTTTCCTCATCAAAGTGCTCTTCGATGTGTTTTACTACCTCGTAATAGGCAATACCGCCGGTCAGTTCCTTAAATGCGGAAATCGGCGATGCATAGGAAAGTGCTCTTGCCGCAGCGGTAGCGTGTCCTGCTGACTGGAACCGCATTTGCAATCTGGATTTTGTCATGGCAAGAATCTCTTTCAATCGCTTTTCATCCTCTAATTTGGAAGTTGTCAGGATTTCCTCCATCATTGAGAACGCAACCGATATTTTCGAATATAATGCCCTCGCCTTGATTTCAAAGGTAGCCTGAAAAACTTTCTCTTTCACCTTTGTCACATCCGGATACACTTCAATGGAGGTTCCGATTCCTCCGGTATGTCTGTTAATTTCATTAAACAGTTCTCCATATTCATAGTGCTTTGTATCAATCACACCGAGAACAGCCTGTAAAATCCCCACATACGGAAGTTCATCTGCCGAAATGCCGGATAAATCAAAAAGCAAATCCACATACCCGATTCCATTGGTATCAACCTCATGGAAGATAACTTTTGTATCCTTCATGGTCAATTCTTCATTCTGAATCGATGCAATCTCTCTGCTGATATCACTGCGTTTTAAGACCGGTATCTTCTCCAAGTCTTCCTGCTTTTCTTCCTCTTCCTGATATTCCTCCAAACGTCTTGTGGCTGTAACAAGTGCCTGTACTTCTTCCCTGCTCAACCCATCTTTATAAACTGCCAGTTTTTCTTCCAGCTCCTTATCCATTCTCGCAGTCCGTCCACGCTCCGGTTTAACAACCACAATGGCACCATGCGGGTTATCCAAAAGATAGGTTTTGATCAGATATTCAAAATATCCCGTCGTAATCTGTGTCTTTAAGAAATCGTACACTTCAATGGCAGACAGATGAAGGAACGGTTTTTCCTCGTCATACAGCCAACTGTCAAAAGTCTGAAGTCCGTACATCAACCCCTTCGGGTAGTTTCCAAAATCCGCTTCCCGATAGCGGAACTCATGGTAATGAATCCCCGCCTCCAACGCTTTCTGATCCATACCGCCTTTTACAATCGTTCTGAGTGTCTCCTCAATGATCGACACAAACGCCTCTTTCTGCTCTGCATTTGCATTCTTTGCCACCACAGAGAATATCGGCTGACAGATACCATTGTCGTAAGACCCCATAATGTCTTTGCCAATGCCTGCATCAACCAGTGCTTTCTTTAGCGGTGCTCCCGGTGCAGAAAGCAGTGCATAATCCAGCACCTCAAATGCAAGATACAATTCTTTGTCAAGACTGGTTCCTACAACCTTATTATAAGAAAGATAAGTATTGTCTTTCTCCGGCTCATCACTGGTAATAGAGTACGTTTCCTCAATCTCTTTCATCTTTGCAAACGGTTTCTGCAATTCAATTTCTGAATCAATGTCTT
>CAZXQK010000335.1:0-1542 GCA_964642785.1 uncultured Faecalimonas sp. | reverse complement strand
TGACTATACTAAATTTTTTGAGGTAACAAAGAAAATTAGGAAATTAAGTTCGCATGGATATACGGAAACATCAGAATTTTTGGAGGAATTTAGTGCATATATTGATGATTTGTATAATCTTGTAGAGTTTTATAAAAGCAATTTTGAACAGACGAGAAAGGCACATTCATTTTTTGATAAACTAAGACATTGAGGACGAGTATGAAAAGGGAAGGCAATACTTTTAAGAAAAACATGGTAAAGAAATCATACAAATTAATATCGCTTTTAACGGCTTTCATTTCGGCTTCTTCATTATGGCACTATAATCTTAGTCCGTATTGGGAAGAAGATTACGAAGGCTATGTGACATTGGTTGCAGTAGGTGTACTGTTTTGCATTACCTACTGGGTGTTTGCGAAGATGTATCAGGCGTTGAAGATTGGAATTTATCGTTTGACGGAACTGACCTATTTTCAACTTCTGGCATTTACCATCGCAGACGTGATTCTGTTTGTGGAATCTGTGATCTGGTTTCACGGACTGGAAAAACTGTTGATACGGACTTTTGTCATAGGTTTGATGATTCAGATGATGATAACGGTTGTGAGTATTTTTATTCACAATCGTTTATTTGCACGTTATGACACTGCAAGAAAAGTGATGATTGTTTATGGAAATGAACAGTACCGCTCGTTGATTAAGAAAATGAAAGCGAAAGGTCTCCGTTATAAGATTATGGACTGTTATGCGGATGACACACCGATGGAGATTCTGAAGGAGCAGTTGCAGGAATGTGACAGTATTTACCTGTATGAGACCGGTGAACAGTTGAAGAAAGATTTCGTATATTATTGTGACGGCATTGGAAAAGATATTTATCTGACACAAAGTGTGAATGATCTGATTACGATGGGATTTGATGTTTCTCATACATTTGACACCCCGTTTATCAGGACAAAACGTATGCCGGTTACATGGTACTATCCATTCGTAAAGCGTACATTTGACATTGTGGCTTCCTTGACAGCATGTATTGTTTTGTCACCGCTTTTTTTGATCGTGGCGATTGCGATAAAGGTTTATGATGGAGGTCCGGTATTCTTTACGCAGGAGCGTGCAGGAAAAGATCATAAGGTGTTTAAAATCTATAAGTTCCGCAGTATGATTACGGATGCGGAAGCGGATGGAATGCGTCGTGCAACCAGTAATGATGACCGGATTACACCGGTTGGAAAATGGATACGTGCAACGCGGATTGATGAATTACCACAGTTGATTAATATTATTAAGGGCGATATGTCCATTGTCGGTCCGAGACCGGAACGGGTAGAACTGGATGAGATATACACAAAGCAGATGCCGGAGTTTGCTTTGCGGTTAAAGGTACGAGGTGGTCTTACCGGTTATGCACAGGTTTTCGGAAAGTACAATACTACACCGGAAGATAAGTTGAAATTGGATTTGCTGTATATCAATCAGCGTTCCCTTCTTTTGGATTTGAAATTGATTTTGTACACGATTAAGATTCTGTTTGTTCCGGAGAGTACGGAGGGGTTCGAG
>CAZXQK010000334.1:0-1548 GCA_964642785.1 uncultured Faecalimonas sp. | reverse complement strand
CACTTTGGGAGGAGTATGGTGTCAATAGTTATATAAGAGGAAGCGCAGAACAGTATATCTGGCAGTCGTATTACCTGTTAGAGGACACGCTCCGTTACCATACACCGGAGGTTGTGATATTTAATATTCAGGCATTGCAGTTTAATGAATCTAATTCAGAAGCATATAACCGTATGACACTGGAGGGAATGGAATGGTCTGTTTCCAAAGTAAAAGCGATACAGGCTTCTATGAAAGAGGATGAGAATTTTATTGATTATGTATTTCCTATTTTGCGTTACCACAGCAGATGGAGTGAATTGACAGCGGATGATTTCAAGTATATGTTTTCCGGCAAGAAGGTTTCACACAATGGCTATTATATGAGAGTTGATGTCAGACCGGCAGAAAATATCCCGCCTGCACGTATTTTAAGTGATTACAGCTTTGGGGAAAATGCGTGGAAGTATCTGGATATGATGCGTGAACTGTGTGAAGAGAATGATATTACCCTTCTTTTGATCAAAGCGCCAAGTCTGTATCCGCACTGGTATGATGAATGGGATGCACAGATCAAAGATTATGCAGAAGAATATGATCTGAAATATATTAATTTCTTAGAAATACAGGATGAGACGGGTATTGATTATAATACAGATACTTATGATGCAGGTCTGCATATGAATCTGTCCGGAGCAGAAAAGCTTTCGCGTTACCTTGGAAGGGTTTTGACGGAAGAATTTGGTGTACCTGACAGAAGGACAGATGAAGCGTGGAGTGCCATCTGGCAGGATAAGATCGTTTTCTACGAGAATGAAAAAGAAGCGCAGTATGAATTGTATGGGATTGAAAGACCATAGCTTGACGAAGGGACGAGAGAAAAATGTGTGGAATTTGTGGAATTTATAACCTTCACGGAAAAAGAAAGATTGAAAAAGAAACATTGGACCGGATGCTCTATGCAATCCGTCACCGTGGACCGGATGGTATGAATACAGGTATCAATGAGCAGGTTGGTTTAGGCTTTAACCGATTAGGCTTTTTAGATTTAAAGGGAGGTATGCAGCCGCTTACGAATGAAGATGAACAGCTTCTTATGGTTTGTAATGGTGAAATTTTTAATTATCAGGAGCTGCGTATTGAGCTGAAAGAAAAAGGACACCATTTCAGAACCCAGACAGATGTGGAGGTGATTCTGCATCTTTATGAGGAGTGTGGACTGGATTTTCCAAAGAAACTGAACGGACAGTTTGCGATCGCACTTTATGATGCACGAAAGAAACAATTGATCCTTGTCAGAGATCAGATCGGCATCTGCCCGTTGTTCTATACGATCGCAGACGGACGGGTGATTTTTGGCTCAGAAGTGAAAGCGATTTTGGAATATCCGGGGATTGAGCGGAAACTGAATTTAAAAGCAGTAGATCAGTTAATGAATTATCCGGGAGTTGTCTCTCCGAACACATTCTTTGAAGGAATCTATTCTTTGGAGGCAGGTCATATGCTGCTGATCCGAGAGGGTGAGGAGATTCGCAATTTAGAATACTGGGATTTGATTTATAATATGCA
>CAZXQK010000333.1:0-1551 GCA_964642785.1 uncultured Faecalimonas sp. | reverse complement strand
ATTATTTACAAATTTACAGTTCAGCTTTAAGCAGTAAAACAATTACAAATCTGACTGCGGCAGCTGAATCGGATGAAATGAATGCGACTATGCCAAGTGCAGATTTGGCACAATTTAATACGGTTGCAGAAAAAGACTTCACATCGGCAAATGGTAAATTTAAGGCAGATACAAAAGAAGAAATTGCGCTGAAGAATGTGACGGCTATGAACAAAGGTTTTTCAGTTTCTACTCGTGCCAAACTGACAGCAAGCACAGGTACTATTTTTGAAATGGGTAATGTAAAACTTCAGATTCCTGAAAAGTATGCGGACAGCACATGGCACACATTTACATTTGTACAGTCAGAAAATGAATTGATTTTATATGTGGATGGTATCAAAGTTTCAACTACAGAAAATGTATTATCTGCGATTGACAGTACAAAGGCAGTTTTCGGAGAGGGAATTACAGGATGTGCAGACTACTGTAATATCTATGGTAAAGTTTTGACAGAAAGTCAAGTGGCTTCCATTGTGGGAGATGTTTCTTCTGTTGTGGAAAGCAAATATGGTTGGGATGATATTCTGACTGAAAACTTTGTATGGACAGTAGCGGGTGCAGAGCAGTTGATGGGATATGAAACAACGATTCCAAATCGTTCATTGTATCGATTGATGGACAACACGATTCGTAGAACTTCATATAGAGATATTCGTCTGACAGACATTGCCGGAGATGATTATACGATATCTGAAATTTTGGATAAATACGATGCGGCAATCGAGAGATACGGTACAAATGTGTTTATGCTTTTGCCGGAGATTTCTCAGGTATATAAGACAGGATATGCACATAGTAAAACTGCTGTCAGCGACTATAAAACGGCAATCCAGACATTACTGACGAAGAATAAAGATAATGGTATTATTACAATTCTGTGGACACCATTAGCGTCCGGAAATGAAACAATTAATAGTTACATTGATGATTATGCGAAAGCTGTTCGTGAATTGGCAGCAACGAATGACATTATGTTTTTCGATGCAAACCAATTTATGAACGATAACATGGAGGCAAATGAAGCACTTGTGCGTAACTGGTTCACAGATGATGCAAATATTTCCGAAATAGCTGCACGTGATTTGATGTATGCTTTTTGTCGTATTGCGAATAGAAGTGGCATTGTTGAACAGAGCAATAAGAATGATGAATTGTCAAAAAGAACATTGCGTTACACTTCAGATGCACGTGTATTTAAAGGGGATTATGTACGTGATTTGATAGAAGCAGATATTCAAATTAACGATGAAAAAGTGACGGTTGATGTGACAAAATTAAAGAATGTTTATACTGACATTACAGAGTTTGAGTTTGTTGTTCTTCCGTTTAAATGGGCAGGTACATATAATAAGGCTAATTACACAGTTGATTCGTCCCAGATTATTGTACAGGGGAATCAATATACATTTACATCACCTTGTTCAAACCCGGTGCTTGCAATTTATGGTAAAACGTCAAATGGCGTGACCTACCGTTTCGCAGACGTATCTGTAGAACTTACGGTTGCGA
>CAZXQK010000332.1:0-1564 GCA_964642785.1 uncultured Faecalimonas sp. | reverse complement strand
GCTAATTCTCTTCCAAAGTCACAAAAAATAAGTATTTTGTACAATTTGCCGATGAAGTATCTTGAAAAGTACCTTTTGCCCCGGCACCATGATATGAGTTTAAGAAATAAAACAGCCGTTACATTAAGGCAGAGAAAAGGAGAAACAGATGGGCGAGAAGCTGGTTTTGATAGACGGACACAGTATTTTAAACAGGGCATTTTTCGGAATACCGGATCTGACCAATTCCGAAGGGCTTCATACGAATGCGGTATACGGATTTTTGAACATTTTATTTAAAATTTTAGAAGAGGAAAAACCGGATTATCTGACTGTGGCATTTGATCTTTCGGCACCGACTTTCCGTCATAAAATGTTTGAAGAATACAAAGGAACGAGAAAACCGATGGCAGAGGAGCTGCGTCAGCAGGTTCCGGTCATGAAAGAGATGCTTTCCGCAATGGGTGTTGTGGTTGTGACGAAGGAAGGCTATGAGGCAGATGATATTCTCGGTACACTTGCGAAAAGAAGCGAGGCGCAGGGGATGGAGGTTTCCATTGTTTCGGGTGACAGGGATTTATTGCAGTTAGCAACGGAGCATATTAAAATCCGCATTCCAAAGACGAAGAAAACAGGAACGGAAATCGAAGATTATTATGCAAAAGATGTGCTGGAGAAATATCAGGTTTCTCCGACAGAATTTATTGATGTAAAGGCACTGATGGGGGATGCTTCCGATAATATTCCGGGTGTGCCGGGTATTGGGGAAAAGACAGCGACTGCTTTAATCGTGCAGTATCAGACGATTGAAAATGCCTATGCACATGTGGATGAAGTGAAACCGCCAAGAGCTGCTAACAATTTAAGAGAGCATTACGATATGGCACAGATGAGCAAGACGCTTGCTACAATCGAGACAAATGCAGAGATTGAATATGACATTACCAAAGCACATCTGACGCAGATTTCAGATTTGTATACCGAAGAAGCATATCTGCTTTGTAAAAAATTAGAATTTAAGCACTTACTCAGTCGTTTTGAGGTGAAGACACCGCAGAATCAGGCAGAGAAGTATTTTAAATGTATCACGGATAAAAAAGAAGCGGAAAAAGTTTTTGCAAAAATAAAAGGTGTACCGTGTGCATTCCAAATCATTCCGTATGAAGATACGGATGCAAATACAGAAGAATCGGGACAGATGAGCCTTTTTGCAAAGCCACAGATGAACCGGTTTTTTGGTATGGCAATTTCCTTCGGGGAAGAAGATACTTACTTTTTTCAAACGAATGAAGAACTGACAAGTGAGGCACTGGTATCTTTACTGACAGCCACAAAGGCGAGTGAATATATTACGTTGAACTTAAAACCGCAGCTAAAACTGCTTGGGATGATTGAGACAAAACAGAGCGGTGCAGTTTCAATAGAGAATCTGTTTGACGGAGTGATTGCCGCGTATCTGCTCAATCCGCTAAAAGGCGAATATCCGTATGAGGATATTGCAAAAGATTATGCCGGACTGATGATTCCGTCCCGTGCGGATTTGCTCGGAAAGCTTGGAGTGGATGAGGCTTTTTCTCAAAAGAGT
>CAZXQK010000331.1:0-1572 GCA_964642785.1 uncultured Faecalimonas sp. | reverse complement strand
AAGAAGTATAGCAACATCAAAAAGGAAGTAGGTGCGGTTATGGGTGGAAAGATATTAACACAATTGAAGCAATTATGGCTCAAATGTAGGTTGCAATTCTCGCAAAACTTCTCCCACCCTTTACTTAGCATAATTCGGGTGGGAGAAGCCACATAAGAGAAACGGCATGTCTGTCAGTCTTCCTGTTTTTCTCGTTTTCTAGCAGATACAGGAATCTCATTTTTCACATAAGTTTCCCATACATTCATTCGATCACCTTCATCTATCTGACGGATCACCTTTGCCGGTACACCGGCAACAATGCTGTTAGCCGGAACATCCCGAAGAACGACAGAACCTGCAGCAACAATACTATTTTCGCCGATTGTTACGCCTCCACAGATGGTTGAAGATGAACAGATCCAGCAGCCATCCTTTATGGTAATCGGTGCAGAATATTCAAGATCGTGATATCCATCCGGATAGTTTGCATTTAATCTTTCTTCCGCTATAAATGGGTGATTTGGTGTTGCCAATGTTACATTCGCGCCAATCCAAACACCATTACCTAAAGTAATCGGAGATACATCAAGAAAGGTGCAGTTATAGTTGACAAAGCATTCCTTTCCTACATGGATATTAACACCATATTCACAGTAAAACGGAGCAAATACTCCCAAACTCTTTCCTTTTGCAGAGGGAATTAACTTTTCCAATGCCCGTTGTTTCGCTTTCGCTCTCCGTACCGGAATCCTGTTAAATCTGTCACATCCTGCCAGACCTTGAATGTGTTGTTTCTCAATATCCTTGCTGGCGGAGTTGTAAAGTTTTCCCTCAATCATTCGGTTCCAATCATTAATTCTTTCGTTCATAACAATTCCTCTTCTTTCCTATGAGCATCTTGTTGCAGTCGATTGACACAGCACACATATCTTTTTTAGATTATACTGTATTTGATAATGCAAATCTACCACTAATTTTCAACTTTTTACTGTTACTTTTTCTACATACTGAGTACGGCTGATTTTTAAATACCCGTCACAAATATCTCTATCCCTATAACAATCAGGATAATTCCGCCAAGCACGGTTGCTTTGTTTGAAAATCTTGTTCCGAATTTCTTTCCGATTGCGAGTCCTGCCATGCAGATGACAAATGTTACTGCCGAAATAATCAGTGCACAGACAACCGCCATCAAAAGACCATATTCCGCAATTGTAAAACCAACCGACAATGCATCAATGGAAGTTGCCACTCCCTGCAAAAGCAACGCTGCTACCCCTACTTTTGATGCTTCATATTCTTCCTCCTGATTTCGAATACCTTCCAATAACATATGGCCGCCAATAAAAACAAGAAGTCCCAGGGCAATCCAAGGAATCATTTTTTCAAATACTTCGAAATATTGTATGATAGTATGCACGCAAATCCATCCGATCATCGGCATTGCCGCCTGAAATAATGCGAACACACCTGCCACACCACACATTTTTTGCTTTTTCATGTGCGGCTCATTCAGACCATTTGCAAGCGACACCGAAAAAGCATCCATCGCAAGCCCGACACCTAACATCATGCTGTTTAAGAAAAACA
>CAZXQK010000330.1:0-1575 GCA_964642785.1 uncultured Faecalimonas sp. | reverse complement strand
TCCACATCCAAGATATCTGCTGCTTTTGTATCTGCAACGGCATGCAAAAGTTGCGCATACCGGTCATAGGAAATCTCCTGTTCTCCGCCTTCCTTCTTCGACCGAAAAGTAACAAGAAGCGGAAGTTCCCCTAACACGCTTCTTAACTTTATCACCACGTTCTCGACACACTCTACATCCGTCACGGTCTCAAACCAATCCATGCGCCACTCTGCCAAATCAGCAGAACTTTCTGCAATCTCCTGTGCCATATATAAAATCTCATCCTCTGTCTTCCCCACAATCGGAACACATACCTTCGGAATCCCTTCCCCAATTATCAGATTTCTGACCTTTATCGTGTGCAATTTTCTCGCCTCCATTTCTTTTTTATCATAAAACAATCACGTTTATATTGCAAGACTTCTTGACTTTTTCTCCATTTCGTCTTAAGGTTAAGAAAGAAAAAGAAAGAGAGAAACGCCCATGAAAGAAATCACAGGATACACACAAGTTTTCGGAGTTTTAGGAACTCCTATTTCGCACAGCATTTCCCCGCAGATGCACAACGAAACTTTTCGTCAATTGGGATTAGACTGTGTCTATCTGGCATTTGATGTAGATGAAAAACATATGCCTGATGCGGTCTGCGGACTGCGTGCATTGAATGTACGCGGATTCAACGTTACCATGCCGAACAAAAATATCATGGCAACGCTCTGTGATAATCTTTCTCCTGCCGCCGAAATCATCGGAGCAGTCAATACGGTGAAGAACGAAAATGGTATTCTGACGGGATACACGACAGACGGTATCGGATATATGCGTGCCGTAAAAGATGCCGGACATCAGATAATCGAAAAAAAGATGACGCTTCTCGGTACAGGCGGTGCTTCCACTTCCATCTTCGTCCAGGCCGCCCTTGACGGACTGTCCGAGATTTCTGTTTTCAGTCGCAAGACCAGCAGTTTTAACAAGCGTGCAACCGACATAATTGAAAAATTAAAGGCTTATACTTCCTGCAAAGTCAACTTATACCCTTTGGAAGATGAAGAACTTTTAAGAAGAGAAATCAGTGAAAGCACCATTCTAACGAACGGAACATCTGTCGGCATGACCCCTGACACTGAGCATTCCATTATTACGGATTCCACCATGTTTCACAAAGATTTGATCGTGTCCGATGTCATCTATAATCCTCGTGAAACCAAACTGCTCCGCCTTGCAAAAGAAGCCGGCTGTCAGACCTTCAACGGTCTTTATATGCTCCTTTATCAGGGAGCGGAAGCCTTCAAGATATGGACCGGACAGGATATGCCTGTAGATATCATAAAAGAAAAATATTTCTCATCTTCTATGCTTTGATTTTTTATAACAGGCTAATACCACTTTTTCCAGTTGTCGCTTCAATACAATTTGAATTTCCTCTTTCGGGTGGATTGGCTTTACAAGAACATTTCGGATTCCGGTGCGTTTTGCTCCCCATACATCCGTAAATAACTGATCTCCGATAAAAATCGTATTAGTTTTATCGGTTCCCATCAACTCCATTGCTTTTTCATAGTTTTTCGTCGATGGTTTGTGTGCATCACAAAT
>CAZXQK010000329.1:0-1576 GCA_964642785.1 uncultured Faecalimonas sp. | reverse complement strand
TGACACACTGCCAAAACGGCAGGAAGAACCGGTTTATGTCATGTTTGATTATGCAGTCAGAGACCCGCTAGACCATCAGGCGAAAATCATATGGCTGCAAGATACGGACGTGACCAGAATGGGCGACAGAGAAGGTTTGGACTGCAATAGCAGACAGTCTTAAAAAGGGGAAAGAAATGGTAAAAAAGAGAACGAGGGAAATCTTAGACCGGCTGGATAAAGAATACGGAACAGAATATATCTGTTATCTGAATCATGAAAATGCATGGCAGTTATTGATAGCGGTGATTTTAAGCGCACAGTGCACCGATGCCAGAGTAAATATCGTGACAAAGGATTTGTTTCAGAAATACGATTCGTTGGAGAAATTTGCAAATGCTGATTTGGCAGAACTGGAGCAGGACATTAAACCGACCGGATTTTATCACAACAAGGCGAAAAATATCATTGCCTGTGCAAAGCGTCTCGTATATGAATTTGGCGGAGAAGTGCCATCATCTTTGGAGGATTTGACTTCTCTGGCAGGCGTGGGAAGAAAGACGGCAAATGTAATTCGTGGAAATATTTATAACGAACCGAGTATTGTCGTAGATACACATGTAAAACGCATTTCCAAACGGCTTGGTCTTACAAAAGAGACAGACCCGGAAAAAATAGAATATGAACTGATGAAAGTATTGCCAAAAGACCACTGGATTTTGTATAATATCCAGATTATTTCGTTTGGCAGGACAATCTGTTTTGCGCGAAGTCCAAAATGCGAGCAATGTTTCTTACAGGATATCTGTAAATCAAAAGATAACACTTCGCGTAGCAGCTAATCACTTGCTGATTTGCTGCGTAAGAACATGAGACAGGAGTGAGCAGGAAAAAGAGGGATTATGTTAAAAAATTATACAGTTATTGATTTGGAAATGACAGGGCTGAATGCGAAAAGCGACAGAATATTAGAGCTGGCGGCAGTCCGCGTCCGAAACGGAGCAGTGACAGAAACTTTTTCTGCAATTGTCAATACGGGAGTTGCTTTGAGTGAAAAAGTGACGGAGCTGACCGGGATTACGCAGGAAATGCTGGAAAACGGTGCACCTTATGACGAGACAGTCAAAGCGTTTCTTATGTTTTTAGGAGAGGATATTCTGGTAGGGCAGAATGTGATTTTTGATTTTTCTTTTCTGAAACAGTGGGCGGTGAATCATAAAATAACACTGGAAAAGCAGGCGGTAGATACGCTAAAGCTTGCACGGCAGTTTTTGCCGACAGAGCAGAAGAAGGATTTGGAAAGTCTGTGTGCTTATTTTGAAGTACCGAGAGAAAATGCACATCGTGCATTAGATGATGCAGAGGAAACGATGCAGATATTTGAGAAAATGCAGATGTTATACGCAGAAGAATATGAAACTGCTTTTGTGCCAAAAACGCTCTGTTACAAAGCAAAAAAACAGTCTCCGGCAACGGAACGGCAGAAAGAGTATTTAAGACGGCTGGCACAGTATCATGGGGTTACATTAGAGGCTTTTTCCCCGACAATGACAAAAAGCGAAGCATCCAGACTGACCGACCGGATGCTTGCACAATA
>CAZXQK010000328.1:0-1592 GCA_964642785.1 uncultured Faecalimonas sp. | reverse complement strand
TGAAAATGATACGAGATGTTCTGCAGACAACCGGAATTACTGCAACAGCCGGAATTGGTACGAATATGTATCTCAGCAAAGTTGCGATGGATGTTGTTGCAAAACACATTGAACCGGATGAAAATGGAGTGAGGATTGCTGAACTTGATGAAATGTCATATCGAAAACAGTTGTGGAATCACAGACCGCTTACGGATTTCTGGCGGGTCGGAAAAGGGTATGAAAAGAAGTTGGAAGAAAATGGATTGTATACGATGGGAGATATTGCAAGATGCTCCATAGGGAGAGAGAATGAATACTATAATGAAGAATTTTTATACAAACTATTTGGTGTAAATGCAGAACTTCTCATAGACCATGCCTGGGGATATGAACCATGCACGATAGAACAGGTCAAGGCTTATAAGCCATCTACAAACAGTGTCAGTTCCGGACAGGTTTTACAATGCCCGTATGATTTTGAAAAAGCCAGATTGGTAACAAAAGAAATGGCAGATGCACTGGTGCTTGATTTGGTAGATAAAGGTCTTGTTACGGATCAGATTGTGCTGACCATAGGTTATGATACTGAAAATATTACAAATCATAAGAGTGGAAATAAATACACCGGTTCTGTAACCATTGACCGATACGGAAGAAAAATTCCAAAACACGCACATGGGACACAGAATTTAAAAGAAAAAACTTCTTCTACCCGTATGATTATAAATGCGGTTATGGAACTTTATGACAGAATTGTGGATAGAAATCTGCTTGTGAGAAGGATTACGCTGAATGCAAATAAACTTGTTCCGGAATGTCTGGATGAGCAGGAAGATCACTTCGAGCAACTTGATATTTTTACGGATTATGAAATGCTGCAACAGCAAAAGGCAGAAGAAAAAGCGGCATTGGAACAGGAGAAAAATATACAGAAGGCTGTGCTTTCCATTAAAAAGAAATATGGTAAAAATGCAATTTTAAAAGGAATGAATCTTCAGGAAGGTGCAACTGCAAGAGAACGGAACGGACAGATTGGCGGACATAAGGCATAGGAGGTGCGGTGAAAATGAATAAGAAAAATTATGACGATATCATAAATCTTCCGAATCCGACATCGAAGAAACACCCTCGTATGTCGTTGTACGACAGGGCGGCACAATTTTCGCCTTTTGCAGCCTTAACGGGACATGATGCGGCAATTCAGGAAACTGCAAGACTGACAGACGAAAAAGTGGAACTGGACGAGGATACACTGAATCGACTGAATGAGCAATTAAACATTATTCGGAATTACATTGGGACGAATGTTATTGTGTCAATTACGTATTTTGTTCCGGACGACAGAAAATCCGGTGGTGTGTATGTTACGCATTCCGGTGCGGTCAAAAAAATTGACGAGTATGAGCGTGTGATTGTTATGTCGGATAAGAAGAGGATACCGATGGAGCAGATAAGCGAGATTGCAGATAAAAAAATTGACGGACTTATTTAATTCCTTGCAAGAAAAATTGCCATTAATATTGCCATTAATTTTCTCAGATTTCATTGACATTCAGTTCTGTTTTTGATACGCTTATATCGGTTAACGAAATAAGTTAGAGCGGACAAAA
>CAZXQK010000327.1:0-1607 GCA_964642785.1 uncultured Faecalimonas sp. | reverse complement strand
TCTGAAGGAGCATTTCTTCCGTCTCTTGATTTTTCATCGTCTTCCCCCCAAAGACATTTCCAATTCACACATTACCACCACAGTATAATACAAGCCATCTCATTTATAAAGCTTTTTTTCCAAAAAAGCCCGAAAAATAAGGATTTTTGAGACTTTAGTACTACGCTTTTATTCTTCCAGTCCACATTCCCGAAACAGTGCATCAACCACAACCTCATAATCACGAATGCGCTCACATTTTCTGATTTTCTTTATATACTTTTCCGGTGATATAAAACGTTCCGACAGGTAAACCCACAATTCCTTCATCTTAAAAAGTGTCGGCGAATCCCCGTACATCACCTCGGAATAACCTGACAATATATCATCATGGTATGTGCGAAGGCGGTTTTTTATCTCTTGCTCATCCAAATCTCTTCCGCGTCCATAGTCCTGCATCTGTTCCGGCGCATAGATTCCAGCTTCCTCCGTTACCTGCCGCGCCCGGATCTGCTCCGCCAGAAACGGATCTTTCAAAATCCCGCGTCCTAGCATGACACGCTCCACCTTAGGAAACCTCATCACAATCCGTTCATAATCCACTTCCGTGCAGATATCGCCATTGTAGCAGAGTGTCTGTTGACTCGTCTCTGCCGCAAGTGCAAACGCGTCCAGATTAACCGTATTCCGGTAAAAATCCCGCTGCACGCGCGGATGTATGATAAGCTCCTCCATCGGATATTTCTCATAAATGGAAAGCAAATCCTCCCACTCATCCGCATCTATCTTTCCGATGCGTGTCTTTATGGAAATCTCAATCGGGCATTTGTCAAAAATCTCAGCAAGGAACGCATCTAACTGCTCCGGCACACCAAGAAATCCCGCTCCGCGGTTCTTTGATACCACCGTTCCTGACGGACAACCGAGATTCAGATTCACTTTCTTATAGCCATACTGCTGCAATTCCTTTACAATGCACAGAAAATCCTCCGCGCGGTTCGTTAAAATCTGAGGTACAACCTCCATACCGATGTTGTGCTCCGGCAGAATATCATTGATCTCCTTGTAATTCAATTTCTTATTTGTAATGAACGGCGTGAAATATCTGTCTACATTACCAAAATTTCTGTGATAGGCATTTCTCCAGACATAGCCTGTCAAGCCCTCCATCGGTGCCATGTATATCAATCCCATGTTTCTAATATCTCCTCATAAATCTCCTGTGTTCCCGCATCATCTGCCGCACTCATGTAATAGGTCTGCTCCGCGGTATGGATTTCCATGAACGAAACGTTCTGTGGATTTGCAAACACCTCGCATTTCTCGCCTTCCACGCGGAAGGTTCCCTTACAGATGTTATCCATACCCGTACCGTTTACTTTCTTCCAGTTCGGTTTTTCATTGATCAGTGTCATGCTCTCGATGGAATCCAGCGGTATCTCATAATCTACGTGAAACTGCTCCGCCACCAGCACATGTTCTTCTACTGCAAGCTTCATCGGCGTAAATTCTTCCAGCATCATCCAGATACAGCACCCCGGAATCACGATCAGAAGTATCGCGATGCCTGTGATATCCCAAATCTTTCCCGCCGTGGTCGCCAAATTGACTGTCGTGCCGATGCCAAG
>CAZXQK010000326.1:0-1614 GCA_964642785.1 uncultured Faecalimonas sp. | reverse complement strand
GTCAATGGTTGGTCGGATACCAATCACCGGGTATCCTCCGATTAATCTGCTTTCTGCCATAATCGTTACCTCCTAAAAAGATTTATATATAACATTTTACCATTGAAAGTAATGATATAATAGTGATATAATAGCAAAAAATATAACAATATTCCTAAAAAGGAGTTGAAATGCAGTATTTAAATTATCACGAGAACCTTACAAGAGGAACCAATGAATTTCCAATCGAATTATACCACATGACCGAGGTACATCCACGTTATCATATGACGGTTCACTGGCATGTAGAATTTGAATTCGTGCGTGTAACGTCCGGCAGCCTGTTACTGACCATCAACGAACAGACCCTACAAATGAAAGACGGGTCTGTCGCATTTATCCCCTCCGGATTCCTGCATTCATACACACCGGAAGATTCCTGTATTTACGATTGTATTGTATTGGATACAGGTATGCTCACAGACAAATCTGATGTCTGTCGAAAATGGATTCGCAAGATCATGAATCACGAAATAGAAATACAGCTTTATTACGAAAAAGATTGTTCTGATATTTGCCGGACTGTGTGGACTTTATTTGATGCTCTGATGATAAAACAAGAAGGATATGAATTGATGGTACAGGGTACGCTGTATCAGTTTTTCGGCATTGCCCTGTCGAAAAGTTACTATGCCAAAACGTCATCGCACACTCCGCGGAGCATGAAACGTATCAAACAGATAAAGCAGGCGTTGGAGTTTATCGAATCCTCCTACACCCAGCCTTTATCCTTAAAAGAACTGGCTGCCAGTGCACAGATGTCTCCAAAATACTTCTGTCAGTTTTTTCAGGACATGATACACAGAACACCCATTGATTATCTGAACTATTATCGTATTGAACAGGCCTGTCATCTGCTTTCCACAGGCAACCAGACCATTACGGAAGTGGCGTACAACACCGGATTCAACGACCTTAGTTACTTTATCAAAACCTTCAAAAAATACAAAGGAATCACACCAAAGCAATATGGCAAATGATGCATCAGTTCTGACTTCCCAGCAGATAATCTACAAACTGTCTGGCACATCTGCCCGACAGTCCGCCATGGCTTAACTCCCACTTATTGGCTTCTGACAGCAATTCTTCTTCGCTCATATGAATGTCATTTCGCTTCGCAAGGGTTGTAACAATCTGCTGAAACTCCTTCTTGCCCGGTCTTCCGAAATAAATGGTTACGCCAAATCTTGCAACCAGAGACAATTTTTCCTGCACCGTATCATTGGTATGCAGTTCTTCGTCCCTGTCCTGTTTATCCTTGAACGTTTCTTTCACCAGATGTCTTCTGTTCGACGTTGCGTAAATCAGCACATTGTTCGGTTTCTTTTCCAATCCGCCCTCAATCACCGCTTTCAGATACTTATATTCAATTTCAAATTCCTCAAAAGACAAATCGTCCATGTAGATAATGAATTTATAATTGCGATTTTTAATTTGTGCGATCACATCATTCAAATCTTGAAACTGATGCTTGTACACCTCTATCATGCGAAGTCCCCGGTCATAATACTGATTCAAAATTGCTTTAATAGAACTTGACTTTCCGGTTCCCGCATCGCCAAACAGCAGACAGTT
>CAZXQK010000325.1:0-1637 GCA_964642785.1 uncultured Faecalimonas sp. | reverse complement strand
TCCCGTGATATACAGTATATCGTCGGCAATAGCAGTCTGCCCTGCATAAACACCCATATTGCTGGTGCTGGTGTTCACTTGTATGTTCCATAATTCTTCGGTAAAATTCGAATCGGTTGGTGTTAACGAACCGAGAGAATAAACGGCATTGTTATCCGCGCCGTAGTTCATTGCACCTGCCCATTCGACATTCTGCACTGCAGTCGCCATAGTTGATATTGGAATAAATCCGACGACTAATGCAACAGCAAGAATCAATGTTCCAATTTTTTTCATAAACATGTATTTCTTATGTTTCATCATCTTTTTCCTCTTTTCTTTGTTTGTTTTTTTGCTTCTTTTAAGCCTGCCGCCTCCAACGCTCTTGGCCATGGACCTAAAAATGCCTTGATACGAGAGCGTGTAACCTCATCGAAATCGTCCTTCTTCGGCAGTCTTTTTAACTCTTCAGCTTTCTGACATAAAAGTCCTACCGCCCAGTCCTTCTTTTCATCTGCGTTCACCCTCATGCCCCCTTTACAAAAAAATACTCTCTCAAACCACAGGTCTAAAAGAGTACAACTGATTTTACTTGCTCGCAAAACAAACCTTGTATCATCTGCATAAAAGAAAGAGTGCAGACCTCAAAGCTAATCATCTAGCAACAAATCGGCTGCACTCTCCACACCAGAGTTTGTGTTAAACCTAAAAAATACGGCAGGTATCCTGACTTATGATGTGATAACGAAACGTTACCATAAAACACTCCTTCTCAAAGCACAGGCATCCCTACCCAATACTTCAATGGATTCTTGCGTTCCTTCCTTCAAATACAGTAATGGCGGTTGTTCCGGATTCAAACCGGATTCCCTTTTCATCTACTCAGTGCACAACTTTTCAAACCGTATCTCTTCGTATTAATTTTTCTATGTTATTATATCATTTTGCCGCCAAATTGCAACATAAAATTAGAGGAACCGATCCGAACCGATTCCTCCTTCCATTTCATCCTTATTCGACTGTTTCTGCAACTTCTTCCACAGCTTCTTCGACTGTTTCTGCAACTGGTGTTTCTTCAGCCGGCTCCAAAGCTTTCATACTTAAACTAATCTTCTTATCTGCTTCGTTGAATTCAACAATCTTTGCCGTGATTTCCTGTCCTACTTTTAATACATCCGCAGGTTTCTCAACGTGTGCTCTTGAAATCTGAGATACGTGAAGCAAAGCATCAACACCCGGTGTCAATTCTACAAATGCACCGAAGTCTGTCATTCTTGCAACTTTACCTGTTACCTCTGTTCCCAATGCATAATCTTCTGCTGCATGAAGCCATGGATTTGTTTCCGGGAATTTCAGACTCAAAGCAATCTTTGATTCGTTGATTTCTTTTATGAGAACGTCAATTTCATCTCCTACTTTGAATACTTTCTTCGGACTTTCCACTCTGCCTCATGACATCTCTGAAATATGCAATAACCCGTCAATACCGCCAAGGTCGATAAATGCACCAAAATCTGTTACATTTTTAATAGTACCTTTTACAGTATCTCCAATATGTAATTTTTCAAATAATTCTTTTTGTAAAGCTTCTTTTTCAGCAACAAGCAGTTGTCTTCTGTCTCCGATGACTCTGTTTCTCTTCGGATTAAATTCGCTGA
>CAZXQK010000324.1:0-1639 GCA_964642785.1 uncultured Faecalimonas sp. | reverse complement strand
GGCATAATTTCCGTTATCATCCGATGGAAAAGGAGCATAAACTGACATTGGACAGCCCGGAGCCGACAGAGTCTTATACTGAATTTTTAAATGGTGAGATACGATATCAGGCGTTGCTGAAAGCGGAACCGGAGCGCGCGAAAAAGTTATTTGCATTATCTGAACAATATGCGAAAGAGCGTTATGAATATTTGAAAGAGTTTAGTGAGAATTCATAGGGAGGAATATAAATGGACGAAAGAGAAAAAAGAGTACCGGATTCACTGGTGGAAACCGTTCATCTTGTGCGGCCGAATCATTTGAATGGCGCAAACCGGCTGTTTGGAGGAATTTTGATGCAGTGGATTGACGAGGTTGCGGGGATTGTGGCGAAGCGACATGCCATGCGAAATGTAATTACCGCATCCATTGATAATCTGCGATTTATCAAAGGGGCTTATCAGGACGAGATGGTTGTATTGGTCGGCAGACTGACTTACGTTGGAAGAACCTCTATGGAGGTGCGGGTGGACACTTACGTGGAGGACAGAAGTGGTCAGCGCACGAGAATCAACAGTGCTTATCTTGTCATGGTTGCCTTGGACGAGCATGACAAACCGGTGCAGATTCCGGGATTGATCGTGGAAACAGAGTCAGAAAAAGCAGAGTGGGAAGCAGCAAAAAGACGCAGGGAAATGCGGAGCCGGAGAAAAGTGGAAGGATATTAAAAGAAAGTACAAGGCTGTACTTTCTTTTTGAATGATTATCTTTTATTTTTTGGAATCAGTGCAGACACCATCTGGACCGTCCGGTCAATCTGCTTTTGTTCCTGCTCAGATTTTCCCTGTTTTAAAATGTTTAGAATCAGTGTCACTTCTTCCGGAGAAAACCGGATTCCCTGTTTGTTTGCAGAGGTAATAATGGACATTAGGATAGGTGGCATTGCTTTACCGCTTTTTCCGGCAGTCTGTGTTGCGGCCGTCTTAATGAGTTCTAATTTTACAGGGTCTATGTTTTGAAGCAATGGATCATTTAACCAGTCAATCATCTGTTTCACCTTCTTTCTGAGAAAATAGTTCGGACATCATGGACAGGGGATCAAAATCTGTGTCCGATTCGTTTTGCATTTCCTGCATCATGCTCATCATACCCATCATATTCTGCATTTGGTCAAAGGAGTTTAAATCCTCCGGAGATAAATAAGGTTTTAGCGTATCTATGATATCCTCCGGCGAAGAGGCAGTCTGTTTCATGTTTCGGAAAAAGGATAAGGTATGCCGGAACTCTAAGAATTTCACGTATATGGCAACGGTACGCTGACTTTTCGGAGGCAGAAAAGGTATCAATAACTTGACCATCTGTAATGACTGATCGGATATGTATTCATCAAAAGGTGTCATTGTGTGGGAAACTTGTTTGTTCATACTGCCTCCTCAAAAAGTAATGTTGTGAAAATATATGAACCGGTTTTGCAAAATATGAAAAGCCTCTGCCTGAAAGACAGAAGCTTTCCGTATCGGGTTCGCGATTAGCAGCATCCGTCGTCGCAACCGCAACCGCCACTTCTGCTGTTACCACATCCACCGCAGAAGATTAACAAAAGAATAATCCACAGGCAACTGTCATCGCCGCCACAACCACTTCGACCAAAGCCGCAAGA
>CAZXQK010000323.1:0-1656 GCA_964642785.1 uncultured Faecalimonas sp. | reverse complement strand
TATATCAATTCCCTCATACCCACTCTGCGGAAACTTAAAACACACATCTATTTTTACTCCGGATTGGCAGAAACCTTTGAGTTACTGGGCTTTTCTTGTGAGCAGACAGACCGTTTCCACGTGAACCGTCTGGCAAAATTGGTCACATGCTACCGCTTTCACCACCCGATACCCTTTCGCCTGCATCATTTCCAAATCCCTTGCAAGACTTGTAACTTTACAGGAAATGTAGACAATTGTATCCACGCCATAGTCTAATATCTTCGGCAATGCTTTCGGGTGGATTCCATCCCTCGGAGGATCAAGCACGATCACATCCGGCTTTTCCTCAATCTCATCTAATACCTTAAACACATCTCCCGCAAGGAACTTACAGTTCTTAATTCCGTTATGCTTTGCGTTTTCGTTTGCAGCCACAACCGCTTCTTCCACAATCTCCACACCGATTACCTGCTCTGCCACTGGCGACAGAAGCTGTCCGATGGTTCCGGTTCCGCTGAATAAATCATACAAGGTCTTCCCCTTCATGTCCCCCAGATAATCTCTGACGGTACTATACAGCACTTCTGCCGCTCTGGAGTTTGGCTGGAAGAAGGAAAATGGCGTGATTTTAAATTCCATTCCAAGCAATTTCTCATAGAAATAATCCTGCCCGTAAAGCACTCTGGTCTCATCGCTCTGTACTACATCTGAAGGAGAATCATTTAGAATATGCAAAATTCCGACAATCTTTCCTTCTAACTTCAACGTAAGCAACGTTTCCGTCAGTTCCGTCAAATCGTGCTCTTCCTGCGTGGTTGTCACAAGATTGACCAGTATCTCTCCGGAGATATCGCCTCTTCTTAAAAGCAAATGGCGCAGATATCCTGTATGCTGCATTTTTTTATAATAGGAAACGTTGCGTTCCTTAAAATAATGCAGTACACAAGACAGAATCTTCGTCATATCTTCGTGTACAAGTTTGCAATCTGTCGCTGTCAGTACATCATAGGTACTGCCCTTTTTATGTAATCCCAAAGATAGAGGTCCGTCTTTGTACTCATCACCAAAGGAAAATTCCATCTTGTTGCGGTAGGCAAATTCTTTCGGACTTGCCTTCACGCCTTCAAATTCGTACTCTCCCACAATGGCAGAATCCAGGATTTCTTTCACCTGCTGCCCCTTCATTTTCACCTGGTCTTCGTACGACAGGGTCTGATACATACAGCCGCCACACGCCGGGAAGATGTTGCATGCCGGCTTTCTGTTTTCCAAAGGTGATTTCTCCATAACCTCCAAGAGCCGCCCTTCTGCCTTTCCTTTTCGCAGTTTGTTCACTGCAAATTTCACTTTTTGTCCCGGTATTCCGTTTTTCACAATGACCGGTATTTCTTCTCCTTCTACATACACCAGTCCTTTATTCGGGAATTCAACTTTCTCAATCCATCCTTCATAAACTTGTCTTTTTTTCATGGAATCCTCCTACGTTTTTTCAACCCTGTAACTCCCGCCATCGGCAGTTTTCTCCGAATGCATGGCACACATGCAAAATGCTCACCTGCATGGTATTCGCAAGTGAGCATCGCCCTCACTTATGAATTTCTCAGACTTCTTCATCCTCAAAATAATCGTCTTCAAAATCATCTTCAAATTCTTCATCAAAATCTTCCAGATAAT
>CAZXQK010000322.1:0-1694 GCA_964642785.1 uncultured Faecalimonas sp. | reverse complement strand
TTGTCAACGACTTTTTCATTTTTTTCGATAATTTCAACAATTCGGCTTTTTACCTCTTCTGCAATCTCATTTGTTTTCATATCTTTATACTCATCATACAATAACGGCTGCAAAAAATGAACCTGAACTGTGACCGGTTCTGTAGTACCTGTATCGAAGGGTTTAAAGGAATCGATTAAAGCAACCGGGACAATCGGGCATTTTGCTTTTGTAGCGGCTTTGAAACTTCCGCCTTTAAACTCTCCTACCCGATTTCCGTTTTTGCTTCTGGTACCTTCAGGGAAGATAATATAGTTTCTTCCCTGAGATACCTGTTTCGATACTTCTATAATAACTTTCATAGATTGCCGTACGTCTTCTCTGTCCATAAAGAGGACTTTCATTACCGTAAACACTTGCTTTAGTAATGGAATCTTAGCCACTTCTTTTTTTGCTACCACAGAAAGTGGTTTTGGACAAACATCCACCAATGCGAGCATATCATACATTCCCTGATGATTTGGAAACAACATAAATCCATTTTCTTTTGGAATATTTTCCATTCCATGTGGTTCAATTGTCACATTTCCTCCTTTATTTGCAAGATATACGATATGTTTTAATAACTTATCGCATTCTTCATCTGTGTAGTTTTCCGGATGAGAAGCATATTTGCACAGGTTTAGGATCAGTCCCGGCAAGCGGAAAAAATTTCTGAACAGCATTAATAAAATTCTTTTCATTTTTATCCTTATTCCTGTGTTTCTGTTCCGGTTTCTTTTACTTTTGCAATGCTGGCAACAATTTCATTTTCACGCAGATTGATGAGTTTCACGCCTGAAGTAATACGTCCTAATACGGAAATTCCTTTACATTCCATTCGGATAACGATTCCTTCTGTATTGATAATCATGATTTCATCATCTTCGTTTACTGCTTTTGCACCGACTACCTCACCTGTTTTTTCTGTAATCTTGTAGCATTTTACACCTTTACCGCCACGATTTTGTACAGAAAATTCTTCCATATCTGTTCGTTTTCCTAAACCTTTTTCGGAAACGATTAATATTTGTTCTCCTTGATCCGTAAGCTGCATTGCCACTACTTCATCACCATCTGCAAGATTAATGCCTCGTACACCCATAGATGTTCTTCCCGTAGAACGTACATCTTGTTCATTAAATCGGATACATTGTCCGTATTTTGTCACAAGAATGATGTCTTTCTCGCTATCTGTGAATTTTACTTCAATTAATTCATCATCACGAAGGGTGATAGCAGCCAGTCCTGTCTTTCTTACGTTAGAATAATCTGTAATTTTTGTTTTCTTTACCAGACCTTTCTGCGTAGCCATAAACATATACTGTCCTTCTTCATATTCCTTAATCGGAATCATTGCGGTAATTTTTTCTTCCGGCATTAATTGTAATAAGTTGACAATGGCAGTCCCTCTTGAAGTTCTGCCTGCTTCCGGAATTTCATATGCTTTCAACCGATATACCCGCCCTTTATTTGTAAAAAACATGATATAATGGTGAGAGGAAGTCATAAATAATTCTTCTACATAATCTTCTTCTAATGTCTGCATACCTTTGACACCTTTACCGCCACGATTTTGGCTCTTAAATGTATCGGTTGTCATGCGTTTGATATAACCGAGGTTTGTCTTTGTAATCACAACGTACTGCTGCGGAATCAAATCCTCCATTGACAAA
>CAZXQK010000321.1:0-1719 GCA_964642785.1 uncultured Faecalimonas sp. | reverse complement strand
AGGAACTGGAAGAAAGGAAGCCGAACCACTTTGCAGTAAGGCAGTATAAAAAATACAAACTTGCGGCAGGTGTTATAAACTATAAAAGAACTCTTAATCAAAGTGAATAAAAAAGCCACAGCATAGGATTTGGGCTGCTGTCCGGCGGAAAGGAGGAATTGATTATGAGTCACGATTTGACAGCATTATATGAGAGATTAAGCCATGATGACGAGCTGCAGGGTGAGAGCAACAGCATTTCCAATCAAAAAGCAATGTTAGAGGATTATGCAAAAAAGAATGGTTTTTTGTATATCCGGCATTTTACTGATGATGGAATTTCCGGTACGACTTTTGAACGGGAAGGCTTGCAGGCTATGCTTGCAGAAGTGGAAAAAGGAAATATCGGTACAATCATTGTAAAAGATATGAGCCGTCTGGGAAGAAATTATGTTCAAATGGGAATATTGCGGGAGCAGTTACGCATGGCAGAGGTAAGGCTGATTGCAGTAAATGAAGGTGTTGACACAGGTTCGGGATTTGATGATGATTTTCTTCCGTTTCGGGATGTCATTAACGAATACTATGCAAAGGATATCAGCAAAAAAATCAAGTCGACTTTTAAGGCAAAAGGTGAAAGTGGAAAACATGTAGCGAGCAGTCCTCCTTATGGATATTTGAAAGACTGTGAGGATAAAAATAAATGGGTAATAGATGAAGCGGCAGCACCGATTGTCAGACGGATATTTCGTATGACTTTAGAGGGATATGGACCATATCAGATTGCAAAACAATTATCGGCAGAACACATTCCGATTCCGGCATACCATCAGGCACAGATTGGTGTGGGATTGTGGCAGAACAGAGAAATTAAAAATCCGTATCAATGGCAGAGTTCCACGATAGCACATATTTTACAGAAACATGAATATCTGGGGCATACGGTAAATTTTAAGACACGCAAGCATTTTAAGGATAAAAAAAGCCATTATGTGGAGAAAGACCAGTGGCTGATTTTTGAAAATACCCATGAAGAAATTATCGACAAAGAAACTTTCGACAATGTACAGCGTATCCGGGGACAGGTACGGCGGTATCCGGATGGCTGGGGAGAGGCACACCCATTAACAGGTATGATGTATTGTGCCGATTGTGGTGGGAAATTGTATATACACAGAGTAAATAACGGAAAACGGATTCCCATGTATGTCTGTGGAAATTATGCAAAACAGCCCGTAGGAACATTGTGTAAGTCTGCACACCGGATTAAAGCAGATGATGTGATGAAATTAGTGGAGAAAATGATTCGGGAAGTTATCCGGTATGCGGATTTGGATAAAGAACATTTTGTGGAGGAAATACAGACACAGATTAAGGACAGGCAGACCACAGATTTTACAGAGCAGAGAAAGCGTATGGCAGTATGTGAAAAGCGTATCGGGGAATTGGAAATACTCATTGCAAAAATTTATGAAGATAATGCGTTGGGGAAACTGTCAGACAAGCGTTATACCATGCTTTACAATCAATATGAGGGCGAACAGGAACAACTGCAGAGCGAGTTGGAGCGTTATAGGACAGAACAGATACAGTATGAAAATGACCGGAAATCTGCCGCACATTTTCTGAAACTGGTTGAGAGATACAGCAATGCAAAAGAAATGTCAACTGTCATGTTGAATGAGTTTGTGGAAAAAATCGTTGTGCATGAGCGTGACCGGAAAGGGAGTGCAGACACCA
>CAZXQK010000320.1:0-1720 GCA_964642785.1 uncultured Faecalimonas sp. | reverse complement strand
CTCCGTCCATCTCCACTAAAGGGGTTGTCATTTTAATCTTGTTCATATCATTTTCCTCCTGAATCTTTTTCATTTACTGAATTTCTATCACAAACTGATTTTGATAGCCTGTATCCGGCTCTAAGGAAAGTAATCCCGGCTGTGTTGCAAGGTCTTCTATCACTCCTTTTCTGGACGGAAGCGATGACCATGGTTCTATACAGACATAAGGTGCATCTGTTTTCGGCATATGCCACAAACCTAAATAAGGCATATCCGGATACGTAACCCGAACGGATTTTTTCCCTTTATCAGATGTCAGGGTGATACCCTTGGACATCTTCGTTAATATGATGGCATCGTCATCAAACAGATCATGGCGAAGCCGGATACGTTTTCCTGCTTCTAACGGATAGAGTTGATTTTCTCCCGTCACAAAACAATCTTTTGAAAATCCGACACGCTCTGCTGATTCTTCTGTATCAAATTCCAAGTAGTAATCCATAAAATCCAAGCCCTCTTCTAACGGAACATGAAAGCCCGGATGTCCTCCAATACCGAAATACATGGTTTTTTCATCGTTGTTTTTTACATGGTATGTAACCTGCAGTCTGTTTTCATCTAATCGATACTCAATAGTAAATACAAACGAGAACGGATACTGTTTTCTTGTTATTTCGGAATCTGATATTGAAAATACAATGTGATTTTCTGCTTTTTGTTCCGCCTGAAATTCGGTATCTTTTGCAAACCCATGGATGTCCATCTCGTATTTCTTTCCATAAACAGTATAACTTTTCTCTGTCATTCTTGCAATATACGGAAACAGGTTTGGTGCCATATCTTCCCAATACTTTGCATCTCCCTGCCACAAATATTCGGTACCGTCGACGCTTTTCAGAGAACACAGTTGTGCGCCTAACGAAAGTATGTCTGCCTGCATATATGCATTTTTAATCTGATATCTCATATTTTTTTCCTCTTATCTTCTGATTTCATAGCGTTCCAATGTTTTTAGGTATTTGATGAGTTCATGATACCGGTCGTTTAATGTTCCGTCATTCTCTATGAAATCCATACACTGTGCGACAAGTCCGATAAAATCTTCTGTCAGTGATTCTTTCATCGTCTCCAGATACTGTATCTTTTCCGTTGCCGTATTGCAATCCAGAAAATCCAGAATGGAAAGTATCGGTGTTTCATCCTGTAATTCAAAACAATTTACAAACATGGAAAGTGGTCTGACATATACATTCTCCCCTTCTGCATCCTTGTATACCACCATATCCTCCATGGTCTCCGTATGTTTTGCTACCGCAAGCACCTCATACAGATTCCCTTTGAAATGTTTGTAAATTTCCCCTTGTTTTGGTATTTGATACTCCATATGCTCCCTCCTGTTATCTAGTACAGTTTTGCACTGATGCTCTTCGGTTTATATCCTGCATCTTCCAGTGCTTTTAAGATTTCTCTTTTGTGTTCCGTACCAAAGGATTCCAACGTGATACGAAGTTCCACTGCCGCATTCCGGTTGGTGCTTACAAACTGGTTGTGTTCCAGTTTGATTACATTTCCCTGTGCTTTTGCAATGGTATCTGCCACCCGGACCAGTTCACCCGGCTTATCCGGAAGCAGCACGGATACTGAGAAAATCCGATCCCGCTGAATCAGTCCATGCTGTACAATGGAAGACATGGTAATCACATCCATGTTACCGCCGCTTAAAATTGCAACGACTTTC
>CAZXQK010000319.1:0-1723 GCA_964642785.1 uncultured Faecalimonas sp. | reverse complement strand
ACGGAAGAGAAAATAGAAAATGAACATATTAAATCTAATATTGTAGATATAGTAAATAAGCAAGGAGAGCAGGCATTAGGAAAGCCAATGGGAAAGTATGTTACTTTTGATTTGAAAAATTTGAGATTAGCAGATGAAGATGAACTAGAAAGTTCAGCTGTTATTATTAGTGAAGAGCTAAAAAATATTATAAATGAAAAAATTGATAAAAATGGGGAAGTTCTTGCGACAAACCGTCTGGCTTACAAAGTACAGATTGAAGACAATGGATATTACAGTGATTCAATACAAAAAAATGAAATCATCAATGAAACGATCAACCAAGTCATTGATATCATTGAGCAAAACGGAGACTCCGTGATCAGTGATTTTGGCATTGTATTGGATAAAGAAGGAAACTATCAGTTTTTGTACGCAGAAGGAACCAGGAGACTTCGTTTCCTTGCGGATGTTTATGGATATACGACCATTGATAAATTAAAAAATGAAAAACTGGAGTCATCAACGCCTGATGAGGTTATGGAATTTTTATGTGCCAATAAACGAAAAACAGGAAGTTATGGTTTTGGTGTCGATCAGGAAGCTAACGGGAAACAGCGTACACTACAAATCGTAACCATCCGTTACGCTATGCATTTGAACAGTTTTAACCGTTATATTGCAACAACCATTTCATCTGATGTCAGCACTGAAACCGTTGCAGCAATCAAAGAAAACATGGTGAATCTACAAGGAGTCAGCATAGGGGAGGAATCCTTGCGGGAATACCCTGACAGCATTTATTTTGCTTCTATTTTGGGATATACCGGAAAGATTTCCCAGGATGAATATGACGCATTATCAAAAGAACAGCAAAAGAAATATTCTCTGACAGATATCGTCGGAAAATCCGGTATCGAACAGGTAATGGACGAGCAGCTGCAAGGGACAAAAGGCGAGCAGGTCGTGTATGTTAACAGCGTTGGAAAAGTGATTGATACGATAAGTGTGACAGAAGCAAAAGCCGGTAATGATGTATATCTTACCATTGATAAGGATTTGCAGATTACCGCATACAAACTGATTGAAGAAAAACTTGCAGGAATTATTTTGCAGAAAATGGCAAATATCTTAGATTACACGAGAAATCCAAACGGAAACGCTTCCGATGTGATTGTTCCGATTGGTGACATCTATTATTCTTTTATCGGAAATGAGATTTTTGATACTGTAGAATTTGCAGAAGAAACCGCAACCTCTACTGAGAAGAAGGTCTACGCTTTATATACGGACAGACAGGAAAAGGCGATTTCTAGTATTGCGAGTGACATGCAAAATCCGTCAGCACCGGTATACAAAGATTTACCAAAAGAAAAACAGGCTTATATGAATTATATTGCAACGGAACTGCTTCCGACGACAACGAAGGTACTTCTTAAGGACAAGATCGATACCAATGATGAAACATATAAGGCATGGAAAAATGAAAAAATCAACTTATATGAATATTTAAATTATGCTATATCGCAAAACTGGGTTGATACTACTGTCATTCAGGATTACATTGATTCCGACGGAAAATATTCGGATTCCACTGAAGTGTATCAAGGCATCATCGAATTTGTATCAGATTATTTAAAAACCGATGCGGCATTTGAAAAATTAGTTTACCGTTATATGGTAAAAGACGGTACACTTTCCGGAACTATGATCTGCATATTATTATATGATCAAAAGATACTGG
>CAZXQK010000318.1:0-1724 GCA_964642785.1 uncultured Faecalimonas sp. | reverse complement strand
AGGCGTAGAGACAAGAGCAACCATTCTCGGCCATTTACAACGTGGCGGAAGTCCGACAGTGAAAGACCGGCTGTATGCATCTATCATGGGTGTGAAAGCAGTAGAACTGATCCTTGCAGGAAAGAAGAATCGTGTGGTGGGTTATCAGGAAGGTCATTACATTGATTTTGATATCAACGATGCGTTGAAAATGAATAAGGAGATTCCGGAATATCAGATGGAAATAGCAAAGATGTTATAAGGAGAAAGAGTTTTGGATATAGAGGTGAAGAAAACAGCCCCAATCGGTGTGTTTGACTCCGGAGTGGGGGGACTGACGGTTGCCAGGGAAATCATGCGGAATCTGCCAAATGAAGATATTGTTTATTTTGGGGATACTGCACGGGTTCCGTACGGCAGCAAGTCAAGAGATAACATTATCCGTTTTTCGAGACAGATTATCCATTTTTTGCAGACTAAGGATGTGAAGGCAATCGTCATCGCCTGTAATACAGCCAGTGCACTGGCACTGGATACGGTGAAAGATGAATTTGACATTCCGATCATTGGTGTTGTGGAGCCGGGGGCAAGGGCTGCATTGGCTGTAACGGAAAATCAAAAAATCGGTGTCATCGGTACGGAGGCAACTGTGCGGAGTGCCATGTATGAGAAAATCATACATGACAGCAATCCGAATGTCTCTGTGCTTGCAAAAGCCTGCCCGTTGTTTGTACCATTGGTAGAGGAAGGGTTTAAAAAGCATAAAGTGACAGATGAGATCATCGAGTATTATCTGGCAGAATTAAAAGAGTCGGATATCGATGCATTGATTTTGGGCTGTACCCACTATCCGCTGCTTCGTTCTAGGATTCGTGAGTATGTTGGGGAGAAGATTACACTGGTGAATCCGGCATATGAGACAGCCATGGATTTAAAACATATCTTGAAAGAAATGGATATGGAGAATTTAGGTTTAGAAGGGGATCATGGTTCTTATTCGTTCTATGTCAGCGATGCGGCAGATAAGTTTAAGCAGTTTGCAAACTCCATTCTTCCGTATGACATTGACACAACGAAACAGATTAATATAGAGGAATACTAGGTGACATATGACAAAAGAGGTATTAGTGAGTATTTCCGGCCTGCAGATGGCTGTAAATGCAATGGAGAGCATGGGGGATGAACCGGTTGAAATCATTAGTGCAGGTACTTATTACTTTAAAGACGGGAAGCATTACATCTTTATGGAAGAGGTGGCAGAAGGCTTTTCGGAAGTTACAAAAACGCAGATAAGGATTCATGGAACTTCCTCATTGGAAGTGATGAAAAAGGGAGTATCCAATGTACATATGATTTTTGAGAAAAATCGTAATTATCGCTGCTGTTATCATACACCGTTCGGACAGTTAAATCTTGGAATCTGCACCGAAAGGATTGTAATAGAAGAAAGTGAAGATGAGATTACGGCAAATGTGAAATATGCCATGAGCGTAAATGGTGAACCGCTGGCGGATTGTGCTGTGCGGATAAAGATCACACCGAGGGGTAAGTGTTTGGAAAACGAATGAAGATGCAATCAATAAAGGTAAATTTATATAAAAATCTTTGCGGCACATCGTGAAATTACGGTGCAGGTTTAAAGTTGCCATTTCTGGAGATTATTCAGGATACCATTACGGGAAAACTGGAGGACATCTTCAAAGAACATCTGCCGGAACTGGAAACAAAGGATTTCTTCAAACTGG
>CAZXQK010000317.1:0-1727 GCA_964642785.1 uncultured Faecalimonas sp. | reverse complement strand
CCGTAACACAAGAAAGATGGTATAGAAAATGAAGGAGAAGGAAAAGCATGAATAAAGTAATTTTAATGGGCAGGCTTACGAGGGATCCGGAGATTCATTATACTCAGGGAGAAAATGGAACAGCAGTAGGCAGATACACATTGGCTATTGAGCGCCGCATCAGACGTGACGGAGATGCAACAGCAGATTTTGTTAATTGTGTGACATTTGGAAAAACAGCAGAATTTGCCGAGAAGTATCTCAGAAAAGGAACGAAGATTGTAGTTACCGGTCGTATTCAGACAGGAAGTTATACCAATAAGGATGGACAGAAAGTGTATACTACCGATGTTGTGGTAGAAGAACACGAATTTGCAGAAAGCAAGGCATCAGGAAATGGAACTCATTTAGAACATGAAACAACTCCGGGTGAAGACATCGGGGACGGATTTATGAATATCCTAAATGGAGTTGATGATGAAGTACCGTTCAGATAAAAGGAGATATTCATGTACGAGCTGACAGAAAAGAAAGTGAAAAATATTTTACAAAACAAAAATCAAATATTGAAAAACATTCGGGATAAGCGAGTACAGTTGTATGAAATGATGGAGGATACGGAAAGTGCTCTTATCTCTAGTGCATTACCGACCGCCGGAGCCGGTTTTTTGCCGTCAGGAAAAGGGAATCATAGAGATGTGGGAGATATTTTGCTGGATTATCGAAAGGAATTGCGGAGGCGGAATAAGGAACTGAGGGAAGTTTTGCTGCAGCTTTCAGAAATGGAAGAAGGCGTTTATCGTGCATGGACTTGTTTTTGTGCATTATCAGATCCGTATTATGGAATATTAAAATCACTGTATGTTGAGAATCAGCTGTATCAGACGGTAGAAAAGGATTTTGACCATTCACATAAGACCTTCGAACGTTATCGGAAAAGTGCGATTCAGACATTGATGCAATATTATGACAGCAGCATGAGTGTGTCTCAATTACTTGAAATGCACAATCAAAATAAAAGTAGTTTAAAACTGAGTGGGAAAGGAAAATGTTCTGAAATACCGGGACAACTGAGTTTATCGCATATTTCAAACGAGGAGGACTTACCATGTTAAATGCAGTCATGATGATGGGTCGACTTGTAGAAGACCCTGTAAGTTATCAGACAGAAGGAAAAGCGTTGACGATTGTGCGTTATCGTATTGCAGTGGAAAGAGACTATAAGCAGGATGGAAAACGTCCGGTAGATTATTTCCTCTGTAAGGCATATGCGGATGTGGCAGAGTTTGCAAAGGAGTATTTCCGGCAAGGTGATACAATTGTTGTTTCCGGGAAACTTTATACATGGCCATATAAGAAGGCTGGAGAAGAAAGAGAACACATATACAGTACCATTCAGGTACAAACGCATTATCTGGCAAAAAAGAAGACAGATAATGCAAGGACACGTGTTCAGCAGCCGGCAAGTGGAGCTGTTTGCATGCTGGAACCGTGTAAGGAAGAGGAATTACCGCCGTTACCGCCATTTTTTGATGACGGTGAACCATATGAATCCATATATATAGGATATAAACCATCACATGTAAAGTAAAAAACTGAGAGGAAAAAGGAAGTAACATCATGCAGAAATTGAGTTATGCAGTGCTTGACAAGTTAATAGAGAACCATGTGACATCTGCGGAGATTGATGTACTTTTATACATATCGAGATATCAGAATAATCAGGGAGTTGCAGAGGGGATGTATTA
>CAZXQK010000316.1:0-1727 GCA_964642785.1 uncultured Faecalimonas sp. | reverse complement strand
TTTTCCACAATCTCAATATCATAACCTGCCGGTGCCAGAATCTTAGTGGCATCCTGAAGAAGTTTCAACAGCATATTGATGCCAAGTGACATATTGGCTGATTTTAAAACCGCCACTTTTTCACTTGCTTCTGATACTTTCTTCAACTGTTCTTCCGATAAACCTGTTGTACAAAGCACAATCGGAATCTGTTTTTCTACACAATACTCCAAAACTCCGTCTACAGCTGCTGCGTTAGAGAAATCTATCACAACATCTGCTTCTACATCACATTCTTTGATGTCTGCAAACACAGGGTATGTATTTTGAATTCCCATGTATTTGTCTACTCCGGCTACAATCTCGGCATTAGCATCTTCCTTTACAATCTTTGTAATGACCTGTCCCATTTTTCCATTGCAGCCATGCATAATGAATCGAACCATATCTATCCCTCTTTTCTAAGCGTTTATCAGTGCTTCTACTTCTTCTTTTGAAGGCATGACTTTCAGTGCACCCTTCTTCGTTGTAACCAGAGATGCGGCACCATTTGCAAATCTCAACATTTCCGTCAAATCTGCTTCCATCAAATCCTCCAATCCTTTTTCCAGTACAAAATGCAGACAACTTCCAAAGAATGTATCTCCGGCTCCCGTTGTTTCGATGGTATTCTTCTGCACAAATGCCGGAACTTCCACTCGCAAATCTTTATAATAAGCGCGGCTTCCTGTTTTACCTAAGGACAGTAAAATCAACGGAATGTGGTAGGTATCCTGCAGGATTCTGACTCCCGTATCATAATCTTCTTCTCCGGTAAACCATTGGATTTCATTGTCAGAGATTTTCAAAATGTCACAATATCCCATTCCGTATGCGAACTGCTCTTTTGCATCTTCCAAAGATGCCCATAAAGACTCCCGCAAATTCGGGTCAAACGAAATCAGAACTCCGTTTTCTTTCGCAATATGCAATGCCTTTTTCGTCGCCTTGCGGACACCTTCATGTGTCATGGAAAGCGTACCGAAATGAAAGATTCTCGAACTGCAGATTGCTTCTTCATTCACTTCCTCTTCCGTAAACATCATATCTGCCCCCGGATTACGGTAAAAAGAAAAACTTCTGTCTCCTGTCTCATCATTTGCAACAAAGGCAAGTGTCGTACGCACATCCTCATCCATCTGCATATAGTCCGTCTGAATGGATAATTCTTTCAATGTCTTTTTCAATAAACGTCCAAAAATATCATTTCCGACTTTCCCCATAAATGCTGTTTTGTGTCCCAATTTATTCAACATGGCAAGCACGTTACAAGGTGCTCCGCCCGGATTTGCTTCAAACAGTCCGTTCCCCTGACCGCTCTCACCGTTGTGGGTAAAATCTATTAAAAGTTCTCCCAATGCTAATACATCGATCTTCTTTTCCATCTTATGTCTCCTTCTCAAAGAAAACCTCCGCACCTTTCGGTGCCGAGGCTCCATTTTGTAATTATAATATTCCGAACTCACGCATTGCTTTTGCAAGTTTTTCTGCATTTGGCTCTGTCATCTCTGTCAGTGGCATACGAAGCGGTCCAACTTCCATACCCATCAGATTCATGGCTTTCTTTACCGGAATCGGATTCACTTCACTAAACAGTGCATCTACCAGCGGAATGGCATTTATCTGTAACTTCGCACTGGCTTTTACATCACCTGCAAGATATTTGGCACAGATATCATGTGTCTCCTTCGGTGCTACATTTGCAAGTA
>CAZXQK010000315.1:0-1733 GCA_964642785.1 uncultured Faecalimonas sp. | reverse complement strand
AATGAGCAGTTTCATTCTTTGTCATAAGAAAAAAGCAGAACAGCCATATGAAATTATGCGGATTCATCGGAAAATATATACGATAGAAGAATTGTGCTACTATTTGTGTAATCATCTGTATTTGGTGGATTACACCATTATGAATGTGCATTTATGTGATTGGCTGGAAGAAGAATTAGAGTTGGAGGAACTGGCAAAACAGTTAAGACAGTTGTTGGACCAAAACGGAACGATTGAGCAGTTTGTAGTGACGATCCTTGCATTTTCTTCTATTTATACAACCGGAGAATTGAGACAAATTCAAGAAGTGCTTGAAAAACTGAAGAATCAGAAGCCGGTTGAAAAGAAAAAGTATAAGGCGGATAATCTGCTTCAGAGCGGTTCTGTAAAATCCGCCATCATGGCTTATCAGGAGATTCTGCAGGGAGAACGGGATGAGAGCCTTCCGGGAACATTTTACGGAAAGGTGTACGGGTGTCTTGGTGCGGCTTATGGACGTTTATTTTTGTATGAGGAAGCGGCTAGGATGTATGAAGCGGCATTTCAGATTTGTGAAGAAGAAACCATGCTTAAGGCCTACCTCTATGCCTGTCGCTGCTATATGAACAAAGAGGACTATACAAAACTGATACAACGCAGCAAAGTATATATGGATATGGAAGCAACTATCATACAAGAAGTGACCGGGATTGAAAATTCTGTGCAGGTTCTGCAGTACGAAGATACGATGAGGAAGTGGAAGAATCAGTATCGCAGGCTGAGTACCGGGGAAATATAAAGGAAACGATGAGAATATGGAAGACCCGATTACGTTAATGCGTCGGGTCAGTGAGCGTTCCGTGAATGTCAGCAACATCATCAGAACAAACGATATTTCCAGAAAATATTGTGAGGGTAAGATGAGTCTTGAGGAGGCATATGAGGCACTGAAACACGCAAGGGGAAAACAGTACAGCCGCTTTTTTTACAACGTGGCAACGGTTGGAATTGCAGTAGGATTTGCCATTATGCTGGAAACACCGAAAAAGTATCTGGTTCATGCGGGAATCGTGGGCACAGTGGGATGGTTTGTGTATTTGTTGGCGGGAAAACTTGGAGCACATGATGTGTTTGCAAGAATTTTAAAGACTCCGGTCAGTGTTTTTTAATTGTCGGAATTTTACCGACCGTTCCGGGAGCGGGGATGTATCATATCGGTTATTACCTGTTTCAAAAGAACATGGACATGACCGGGTATTATATTACAGGCACGTTGCAGATTGCCGGAGTGATTGTGGCGGTAATCTTTCTGGTAGATGCCATTTTTCGCCTGAATTTCTTAGGGAACTTTGAAAAAAATGTTGATAAATCGGTAAAAATCGTATAGACTTAACAATTAAGGAAAAAGTGGGAGGTTTGAATGATGACAGCATATAAAGATTTAAGTGTAGAAGAATTACAGTCATTAAAAAAAGAACTGGAAGCACAGTTCGCAGAGATTAAAGCAAAGAATTTGAAACTGGATATGTCACGCGGGAAACCGTCAAAAGCACAACTTGATCTGTCTATGGGGATGATGGATGTTCTCAACAGTGAGGCAGACCTTACTTGTGAAGAAGGCATTGACTGCCGGAACTATGGTGTACTTGATGGGATTCGTGAAGCGAAACAGCTTCTTTCTGATATGTCAGAGGTTCCGCAGGAAAATATCATTATTTTTGGGAACTCCAGTTTGAACGTTATGTACGATACGA
>CAZXQK010000314.1:0-1737 GCA_964642785.1 uncultured Faecalimonas sp. | reverse complement strand
TTGTGCCATGGCGACAGTTTTGATTGCTTCCAGGTCTTCGTAGTAAGCGGTTTCATTCTGATAGAACACATTATACCTGTGCGTGTAGGTATGCAGGGCAATGGTATGACCGCGTCTATGTGTTTCGCCAATCATATTCTGATAGGCAGGAAACTGGTTGGTAACAAAAAAAGTTGCTTTTACGTTGTATTTATCTAAAATGTCCAACAGTGTTGCGGTGTATTTGCTTGGACCGTCATCAAAGGTCAGGTATACGACTTTGCTTCCGGGATTTGTCGGATTGGCAACTTTTTGTTGTTGGTACACATAGATAGAACGTGTGACTGTTGTCGTATTTCCGACAGCATCAGTTACACTGTATGTAATTGTGTTGATTCCCATTTTGGAAGTATCTACTCCGCCGGAGATTGTTACTTTTGCGGTAATATCACCGTCTGTATCATCAGAAGCGGTATACCCCGGTTCAGTATAGGAAGTTCCTGTCTGCAAATAGATACGTTGCTGACCTTTGAGTGTGATTGTAGGTGCAACAGTGTCTTTGTAAAGGATGTTTCGCTTTGCAGTTGCTGTATTCCCGGAAGAATCTGCAACGGTGTATGTCACAATGCCGTCTTTTTCTTCTCGTACCACCTGTGAGGTGATATCGCCGTCATAATTATCGGTGGCGGTAAATCCTTCTTCTTCGTATGCGGAAGATGGTGATGTATAATAATCCGGATTGGAAGCCAATTGGATTTCCGGTGCAATCGTATCAGCAACGATAAAGGTACGTTTTTGTGATAATGTAACTTTTTTGTATTGAGCAATGAATTCAACCTCATAAGTTCCCAGTTTTTGCAAATCCGGTGTGTTTTTCATGGTTACTTTTACCGGTGTTCCTTTTTTCTGAAGGAGAGAACCTTTACACACCGCAGTTACCGTTGGCATTTTATCGACACCATATTCTAAGGTTATGACCTGTTCCGAAATATTCAGTTCCAGAGAGTATGTATTGAATTTCCAAATGCCAAAGCATGTTGCAAAAAGGCATGAGAGTACTGTGGCAGAAAAGATCAGAAGGATTGTTTTTGCTTTCATGTGTATCTTCCTTTTCTTTCGTCTTGTTACATCTATTATAGATGAATTTTCGCAAAAAACAACCTCCGATGAAGAATCAAAGGAGATTGTTTGGAAATTTTTATTCTGTTCTGATTCTGACAGAGGTGATCACCGGTTGTTCGTCTGCCGGAATCGTACCGTTACTGTCGGACGGTTCGGCTGATTCGCAAATTTCATCTACAATATCCATGCCTTCTGTTACATATCCGAATACCGCATACTGACCATCCAGATAGGTACTGTCTTCATGGACAATAAAAAATTGTGAACTTGCACTGTCATAATCGGAAGAGCGAGCCATGGAAACAGCTCCTCTTGTATGGGATAAGTTATTTTCATGACCGTTTTTTGAAAATTCACCTACAATGTTATTGTCAGAACCACCGGTACCGTCACCGTTCGGATCGCCGCCCTGCATCATGAAATCTTCAATGATACGATGGAAGGTAAGTCCGTCATAAAAACCGTCGTTTGCCAGTGCAACAAAGTTTGCGGCGGAAACAGGTGCGGAATCCTGCTCTAACTTAAATGTAACGGTTCCGTAATCTTTGATTTCGATATCAGCATAATATGTCAATGTTTCGTCTAACGCTGTTGGCGTATAGGTATTATCGGTAGAAGTATCTTCATTTGTGTCAT
>CAZXQK010000313.1:0-1744 GCA_964642785.1 uncultured Faecalimonas sp. | reverse complement strand
AGGTGAAAGAAGCAGTTTCCATTCCGGTCATCGGAAACGGAGATGTGACCTCCGGAGAACGTGCGCTTGCCATGAAAAAAGAAACCGGATGTGACGGAGTCATGATTGGGCGGGGTGCACAGGGAAATCCTTGGATATTTTCGGAACTGGCAGAATACGAGCAGACGGGAAAATTGTCGAAACGTCCGAATAATGAAGAATTGAAAGCCATGATGCTACGTCATGCAAGGCTGCAGATTGCGTACAAAGGAGATTATCCTGGGATTCGGGAGATGCGAAAACATGTGGCGTGGTACACCACTGGTCTGCCAAACTCTGCGAAACTCAGAGGCGAGATTAATGCTGTGGAATCCTATGATGAGTTAGAGCGGCTGTTGGAGGAAAAAATCTGTTGACATTAATTCGCTATCCATGTATAATGTTGGAATTGTGAGAATAGATTGATTTATCGAGGGAATCGAGAAATATAGAAAAAACAGTGTCAGAAAGGAAGTACGAAACATGACAGCAAAGAGAACTATTCTTACTTATACAGGACTGAAATCGTTGGAAAACGAATTGGAAGACCTGAAAGTGGTAAGACGTAAAGAAGTGGCTCAGAAAATCAAAGAGGCCAGAGAACAAGGTGACTTGTCAGAAAATGCAGAGTATGATGCGGCAAAAGATGAACAGCGTGATATTGAAGCACGAATTGAAGAAATTGAAAAGATTTTGAAAAATGCAGATGTAGTAGATGAAGAAGAAGTAGACTTGAATAAAATCAGCGTTGGCTGTACCGTCCTTTTATATGACGAAGAATTTGACGAAGAAGTAGAATACAAACTGGTGGGTTCTACAGAGGCAAACAGTCTGGCAGGCAAGATTTCTAATGAATCTCCACTTGGTGCGGCACTATTAGGAAAGAGCATCGGCGATGAAGTAGTGGTGGAAACACAAGTCGGTGTAATGGAATACAAAGTATTAAAAATTGACAGAAGTATCTAGTTGCAACAGATAAAGGAGGAAAAACATGGCAGAACAAAACAATGTACAAGTTCAGGAACAGGACTTGAATCAGTTGAGAAAAGTACGTCGTGAAAAATTAACAGATTTACAGGCGAATGGAAAAGATCCGTTTGTGATTACTAAATATGATGCAGATGCACATAGCCGGTCGATCAAAGATCATTTTGATGAGATGGAAGGCAAAAGAGTTTCAATTGCAGGACGTATCATGTCCAAACGTGTGATGGGAAAAGCTTCTTTCTGTCATGTTCAGGACTTAGAAGGAACCATTCAGTCATACGTGGCAAGAGATAACGTAGGCGAAGAAGAATATAAGGCATTTAAGAAGATGGATATCGGTGACATCGTAGGTATCAAGGGTGATGTATTCCGCACGAAGATGGGAGAAATTTCCATTCATGCGGAAGAAGTGACTTTGTTATCTAAGAGTCTTCAGATTTTGCCGGAAAAATATCATGGACTGACCAATACAGATCTGTGTTACCGTCAAAGATATGTAGACCTTATCATGAATCCGGAAGTAAAGGATACTTTTGTAAAACGTTCTCAAATTTTAAGAGCGATTCGTACCTTTTTAGACGGACAGGGATTTATGGAAGTAGAAACACCGATGCTTGTTGCGAATGCAGGCGGTGCGGCGGCAAGACCGTTTATTACACACTCTAATGCGTTGGATGAAGATTTCAAACTTCGTATTTCTCTGGAACTGTACTTAAAGAGATTGATTGTCGGCGGTTTG
>CAZXQK010000312.1:0-1752 GCA_964642785.1 uncultured Faecalimonas sp. | reverse complement strand
CTAAGGATCTTGTGATCAATGCGATCGTGTGGGTTCAAGTCCCATCTCCTGCATTTTTTGTATATATTTTTATGTAACTGATTCTTGTATTCTTTGAAAGAAATTTTCTATAGATAAGTTCCTGGTAAACAAAAATCCATCATTTTAAGGAGGCATATTTATGACGATTCGTGAACAGTTGGAATTACGTGAAGTGGACTATTTGAGTCCATACGCAACGAAAAGCAGAGAATCTGCAGGGAGAAAGCGGGAAGAAGCGCAATGTGATATCAGACCTGTATTTCAACGTGACAGGGATCGTATCTTACATAGTAAATCGTTCCGTCGTTTGAAGCAGAAGACACAGGTGTTTTTATTGCCGAAAGGGGATCATTACCGCACCAGACTGACACATACATTGGAGGTTTCGCAGAATGCACGAACCATTGCGAAGGCATTGCGTTTGAACGAGGATTTGGTGGAAGCAATCAGTCTGGGACATGATTTAGGACATACACCGTTTGGTCATGCGGGCGAAAGGGCACTTGCTGCGATTTGTTCACAGGGATTTCAGCACGCAAAGCAGAGTGTAAGAGTAGTGGAGTATTTGGAAAAAGACGGACGCGGATTGAATCTGACAAAAGAAGTGATTGACGGCATTTTGACACACCAGACGGCAAGCATACCGATGACACTGGAAGGTCAGGTAGTACGTTTGTCGGACAAGATTGCGTATGTGAACCACGATATTGATGATGCGATTCGCGGAGGTATTTTATCGGAAGCGGATATTCCGCCGAAATATCGCAGGGTCTTGGGAAACTCAACAAAGGAGCGGTTGAATACGATTACCCATGACGTTATCATTCACAGTATGGATCAGCCGGCGGTACAGATGTCGGAGGAAGTGAGCGAGGCCATGCAGGGACTTCGCCGGTTCATGTTTGAAAATGTTTATAAAAATCCGGTTGCCAAGCGTGAGGAGAGCAAGGCGATTGAGATGGTGAAGAATCTTTACTATTATTACTGTGACCATTTTGAAATGCTTCCGGAGGAATATTTGAGAATCATGCAGATGCACGGGGACAGCAGGGAACAGATCATCTGCGATTATATTGCAGGTATGACAGACAATTATGCAGTGAAGGTATTTCAGGAAATTTTCATTCCGGAATCTTGGAAAAATTAAAGGAAATCGCAAGGTTTTGTCGAATATAGCATTAGGTAAGGACTGTGAAAGGAGGAAGTTTTGTGTACTATTCAGAAGATTTAGTGGAAGAAGTACGGTTGAAAAATGATATCGTGGATGTGATCTCCGGTTATGTGAAGTTGCAAAAGAAGGGCAGTTCGTATTTTGGACTTTGTCCGTTTCATAATGAAAAATCCCCTTCTTTTTCGGTCAGTCGTCAGAAGCAGATGTATTATTGTTTCGGTTGTGGTGCCGGTGGGAATGTCTTTACATTTATTATGGAATATGAGAATTATACCTTTGCGGAGGCGCTGAAGTTTTTAGCAGAACGGGCAGGCGTGGAACTTCCGGAGGCGGAATATTCCAATGAAGCAAAAGAAAAGGCGAATCTGAGAACAACGCTTTTGGAAATCAACAAGTTGGCGGCAAAGTATTTTTATGCACAGTTGAAAACAGAGCGCGGAAAGATGGCACATACATATTTGACAGAACGTGGTTTGAGAGAGGAAACGATTACTGCTTTCGGATTGGGGTATTCTAATGTGACAAGTGATGATTTGTATCAATATTTGAAGTTACAGGGC
>CAZXQK010000311.1:0-1775 GCA_964642785.1 uncultured Faecalimonas sp. | reverse complement strand
GTCCGGATAAATCTCCGGTGTCGGATTTGCACAGGCAAATACAATCGCATCCTTATTCATGGTCTTTACCATTTCTGTTGTCAACGCACCCGGTGCAGACACACCGATAAATACATCAGCACCTGCAACGACATCTTCCAATGAACCTTCTATTTTTTCAGCGTTGGTCAGTTTTGCCATTTCTTCTTTATATGGATTCATACCTTTTTGACGACCTTCGTAAATAGCTCCGGTACGGTCACACATAATAACATTTTTTACACCGTAAGAAAGAATCAGTTTTGTAATGGCAGTCGCTGCTGCACCTGCACCATTTACTACTACTTTAATTTCTTCTTTCGTTTTCCCAACAACCTTCAGTGCATTGATCAGACCTGCAAGTGTGATAATGGCTGTTCCATGCTGGTCATCGTGGAAAATTGGAATATCACATTTTTCTTTCAATTTCTTCTCAATTTCAAAGCAGCGCGGTGCAGCAATGTCTTCTAAGTTCACCCCGCCACAAGAGCCTGAAATCAGATAAACCGTATTTACAATCTCATCCACATCTTTTGATTTGATACAGATTGGAAACGCATCTACATCTCCAAATTCTTTGAAAAGTACACATTTTCCTTCCATAACCGGCATACCTGCTTCCGGTCCGATATCACCGAGACCAAGTACGGCAGTTCCGTCTGTCACAACCAGACAAGTATTCCAACGACGTGTTAAGTCGTAACTTTTTTCTACATCATTTTGTATTTCTAAACAAGGTTCTGCAACCCCCGGAGTATACGCAAGGGACAAATCTTCTTTTGTCGCAACAGGCACTCTGCTTACAACCTCAATTTTACCTTTCCATTCTCCATGTTTTTTCAATGATTCTTCTGCGTAATTCATTTCTAGTCCTCCTTTGCACCTTCAACATGCGCTATTTACGTTACCCGATTTTCAGTAAAAAATCAACCTTTTTTTACTTTCTTACACTTCTTCCGCCAATTCATATATGAGACGTTCTGTTTTCTCCCATCCAAGGCAGGGATCCGTAATGGACTGTCCGTAAGTTCCACATTCTGCGGATTGAGAACCATCCACAATATAACTTTCAATCATCAGGCCCTTTACCAGAGACCGAATATCGTTGTTCACATGACGACTGTGCATCACATCTTTACTGATACGAATCTGCTCCATAAATTTCTTATTGGAATTGGCATGGTTTGCATCAATCACGACGCTGGCATTTTTCAGGTCTTTCTTCTGATAAAATTCGAATACTTTCATCAAATCTTCATAATGATAATTAGCAATATTTTCTCCCTGTGCATTCATACCGCCTCTTAAGATTGCATGTGCATATGGATTCCCCTGACTTTCCACTTCCCAGCCACGATAAATAAAGGTATGACCGCTTTGGGCTGCCGTCACCGAGTTCATCATGATGGATAAATCACCGCTGGTCGGATTTTTCATCCCCACCGGCACATCTATGGCACTTGCCGTCAGACGATGCTGCTGATTTTCTACGGAACGGGCTCCTACAGCCACATATGCCAGCAAATCCGACAGATACCGATGGTTTTCCGGGTACAGCATCTCGTCTGCACAGGAAAATCCGGTTTCACTCAATGCACGCATATGCACTTTTCGAATTTTGGTAAGTCCTGCCAGCATATCCGAATCGTGAAGCGGATCCGGCTGATGAAGCATTCCTTTATATCCTGCACCGGTTGTTCTTGGTTTATTCGTGTAAATTCTTGGAATAATGATCATTTTATCCTGTACTTTTTCCT
>CAZXQK010000310.1:0-1775 GCA_964642785.1 uncultured Faecalimonas sp. | reverse complement strand
TTCAGAAACTGCTCTTTTTCTGTCTGCTAAAAATGTGATACTTCACTTAAGAATTTATATCATGGTGGATATCCAATACAGTACCCCGAGCACCCAACTGGTGAAAATACCGTATAAGATAACCGGACCGGCGATGGTAAAGATTTTACAGCCGATTCCGAAAACCTGTCCTTCTTTCTGGTACTCTATGGCAGGTGCTGCAACGGAGTTTGCAAATCCGGTGATTGGTACCAGTGCCCCGGCACCACCCCACTGTGCAATGCGGGGATAAATATTGAATCCGGTTAAGATGACACTGAGTAAAACTAAAATCATAGATGTCCACGAGCCTGCAATATCCTTTGATAATTCCTGAGATTTGCAGATGTTTAAAATAATCTGTCCGATTACGCAGATGATACCTCCGGTGACGAATGCTTTCAGCATATTGAGATATACGTTATTCTTTGGTGTTTTGCGGTCTACATATTTTTTGTATTGTTGTTGCTTTTCCTGATTCATAATAAAGTCCCTCTTTCTATAAATATACTATTCTTATTATGGTTGATAAAAAATGCTTTATGCATGAAAAATGGTATAATATCTCCTATTTTGAAAATACTATGATTGTATTTACCGGAAAATAACAATGATGTAGGAGATGACAATGCAATGTTAAAAGGGAAACAAAGTATTCAATTTGATGATGCTCCGTATCTGCTCAGCAGTGGCAGTATCGTAGGGAAAAAAGAAGGAGAAGGACCGTTAGGTGCTTTTTTTGATAAGATAGAGGAGGACAACCTGCTGGGGCAGGATACCTGGGAAGAAGCAGAAAGTGAAATGCAGAAGGAAGCCTGCATGATGGCACTTGGAAAAGCAAAGGTAAAACCGGAAGAAGTACGTTATTTATTTGGCGGAGATTTGCTGCGGCAGGGAATTGCAACTTCCATGGGATTGGAAGAACTTCACATTCCACTCTTTGGATTATACGGTGCCTGTTCCACTTCCGGGGAAGCACTTGCACTAAGTGCCATGAGCGTGGCGGCAGGTTATGGAGAGTATATTTTGGCGGTCACATCCAGTCATTTCGGAAGTGCAGAAAAGGAGTTTCGATTTCCTCTTGCTTATGCTAACCAGAGACCTTTATCTTCTCAGTGGACAGTGACCGGAAGCGGTGCTTTCTTAGTTGGACGAAAGAAAAGTCATGTGAGGATTGCAGGGGTAACGGTTGGGAAAATCGTAGATTATGGGTTGAAAGATTCTCAAAATATGGGTGCATGTATGGCACCGGCAGCCTGCGATACGATATGCAGAAATTTCGAGGACTTTGGTCGGAATCCTTCGGATTATGACCGTATTTTTACCGGAGATTTGGGATATGTAGGTCAAAGTATTTTGTTCGACTTGATGCGAAAGAAAGGGAAGGATATTAAGGAAAATCATGCGGATTGTGGGATGATTATCTTTGAACAGCAGACGCAGAATACCAATGCAGGAGGAAGCGGATGCGGTTGTGCGGCGACTACGCTGTCTGCGTATATTCTGCCGAAAATTGAATCGGGAGAATGGAAACGGGTGCTGTTTGTTCCGACAGGAGCACTCATGTCTACCGTCAGTTTCAATGAGGGACAAAGCGTTCCGGGTATCGCACATGGAATAGTGTTAGAACATTGCTAGGAGGAAGAAAAGATGGAGTATTTGAATGCGTTTTGGGTAGGAGGACTGATTTGTGCTTTCGTGCAGATTCTGTTAGACCGTACAAAGATGATGCCGGGGCGGGTCATGGTGCTTTTAGT
>CAZXQK010000309.1:0-1777 GCA_964642785.1 uncultured Faecalimonas sp. | reverse complement strand
AATTCATCTGCTATACCAACCCTTCCATCAAGTGGATCGTCATCTTTTTCTGCTCGATATCCACATCTAAAATACATTGCCTGATGGCCGGTATCAAAACCTCGCCATGCACCGGACTATCAACGACATACACGTCATTCGCACCGGTTTCCATCACATCTTTCATCGTGCCAAACAACGTTCCGTCTTCCGTATATACTGAAATTCCAATCATATCTGCAATGAAATACTCGTCTTTTTTCAGTTTCACCGCATGTTCTCTATCTACCAAAAGGCTTCTGCCCTTATATTTTTCAATGTCATTTATATGGTCAATTCCTTCAAACTTCAGAATTGCAAACTGTTTAAAGAACTTCACGCTCTCTATCTCCAAAGGTAACTGTTCCTTTCCCGTATCCAGTATCACCTGTTTTAACTTCTTAAAACGTCTTACATCGTCGGTTGTCGGAAAGACCTTCACTTCTCCTCTGACTCCATGTGTCGAAGAAATAATCCCTACCTGTAATAATTGTTCCATATAACTCCTCATTTTTCGCAAAGCAAAACATAGACACCGCTTATGCGATGTCTACGATTACCTTTTTATCTTCCTTTGTTGCTGCGGCTTTTACAACAGAACGGATTGCTTTTGCAATTCGTCCCTGCTTACCGATTACTTTACCCATGTCAGATTCTGCTACTTTCACTTCCAGTACCAGTGTGTTTCCATCTTCTCTTTCAGTAACAACAACTTCTTCAGGATGATCAACTAATGCTTTTGCAATTACTTCTACTAATTCACGCATTACCTGTACCTCCGTTACTCTGGAGCAGATTATTTTTCAATACCTGCCACTTTGAAAATTTTTCCAACCATTTCTGTAGGTTGAGCACCGTTTCCTAACCATTTTTTTGCTGCTTCTTCATCAACTTTGATTACACTCGGTTCTTTTGTTGGATCGTAGTATCCGATTTCTTCGATGAATTTACCATCTCTTGGTGATCTTGAATCTGCTACGATAATTCTGTAGAAAGGTGCTTTCTTTTGTCCCATTCTTCTTAATCTGATTTTTACTGCCATTTTTCTTTACCTCACATTACTTTTGTTTTTTATTTTTATCTATGTGTTAAAAAGGAAACCTAAATTTTCCTTTCTTACCACCTCTGCCACCCATCATACCAGGAAGCTGTTTCATCATCTTTTTCATCTGTTCAAACTGTTTCACCAGTCGGTTCACTTCACTGATATCTACACCGGCACCTCTTGCAATGCGGTGTTTCCTTGATGGATTTAAGATATCCGGATTCCGGCGTTCTTCCTTAGTCATAGAATAAATAATTGACTCAATCCTCGCCATCTGCTTTTCTCCGGCATCCATATCTTCTTCTTTGATCTTCGCATTTCCCATGCCAAGACCGGGCATCATGCCCATGATATTTGAAAGACCGCCCATTTTTCGCATCTGCTGCATACTCATCAGATAATCCTCAAAGTCAAATTGGGCTTTTTTCATCTTTCGTGTCATCTCTTTGGCTTGTTCTTCGTCGATGCTTTCCCCTGCTTTTTCAATCAGGCTCAGCACATCGCCCATTCCCAAAATACGGGAAGCCATTCTGTCCGGGTAAAACTGCTCCAAATCGGAAAGTTTCTCTCCCATACCCACATAGAGAATGGGACGTCCGGTTACCGCTTTGATGGAAAGCGCCGCACCGCCTCTGGTATCACCGTCCAGCTTGGTTAAAATCACACCGTCAATGCCAATCTTATCCTGAAACATGCCTGCCACATTGACTGCAT
>CAZXQK010000308.1:0-1778 GCA_964642785.1 uncultured Faecalimonas sp. | reverse complement strand
ACTTTTCCTGCTCTGATAAGTTCCACACTGTACGCATACATTGGCTGTCTGCCATAGCCTGCCGGCCACCAAAGTTCAGGACTTGCAATAAAGAAATTTGCAAAATTCTTTGTTCCGTTTACCGGTTGTTCATATACCATACAGGTTTCCTCAGACAGGGTTTCCCCCGCCACAGTTGATACCCTGTAAATCAATTTATCATTCAGAACTTCATCCGAAATCACCTCAAGCGGTCTTCCATAACGGTCAGCCCAAGGTCTTACGTCATAATTCAATTCTGCAAATATGCTCAGACTCCCGTCATTGTAAGGCTTGGTTGAAATTTTTGTAATACGATGCTTACTTCTGCCTTCCAACCATACCGGTCTGCAGATTCCGTATCCCGGCATATCCGGCGCCCAGTCCCAGCCAAACTGGCACTGTGCCTTTCTGATAAACAGCCGTTCATCGTTAAAAATGCCCCAGTAATCTTCTGTGTCAATCTCATCCATCTTCTGTCTCGTTGACAACATTTTTACTGCCAGAAGATTTCCTGTTTCTTTCAGGAGGTCTTTGACCGGGTAACGATATTGCAGGAACATGCTCTCCGTCTTTCCAATCACCTGTCCGTTCAGGCTGATTTCAGAAAAAATATCCACTCCGTCAAACACCAGAAAGATTTCTTCACTGTCTGACACTTCTTTACTCACATCAAAAGAGGTTTCATATGTAAAATCAGATTTCAAAATCCAACCCAGTTCTTTATGGTTCAATCCGTAAAACGGGTCCTCTATTTTTCCTGCTTCATACAAGTCTGCGGTGATGTCACCCGGAACATGCCCTTTCATTTCCATTCCCGTATCGGTATATAATTTCCAGTTTTTATCCAACAATTGTTTCACTCTGCTACTCTCCTGCCTTTTATATTTCCATGTTCTCCAACTCTGTCACTTCCCCATTGCCAAATCGTGTCAATATGTGCATTACATATTAAATGTACTCTCTTTTTCATTACTTTCTCCTTATCCAAGCAGCCATCTTACTTTCTTCATTCCACAGTTTTCCTGCCGAAGCATAGTCTGTCAAATGCATCTTTCCTCCATTTTTCAACGGCACTTCTACTTCCAGCATATTTTCATATGGTGCAATTTCTTCTTCGGCAAACTCCGTTTTCACATAACCGTCTTCCTCCACCTGAATGTCAAACGCATCATCCACACTGTATCCCAGACGGTTTTCTGCAGCCAGGATTACCGGACCTCTCTGCAGCGCAATATGATATTTCGCCGCTTCATCTTCCTTATCAAATTTCGGGACCACATAATCGTATTCCCACGCCATTTCCGTCATCACAATCTGTGTCCCGTAACCTTCCGGATACAATGCCTTTGTTCTCATATCGAGCACATAGCAAATCTCATCTCCGTCTTTCCACGTTCTGTCAATCATGGTATATCCTTTTTCAATAGGAATTTCCTCCCCATTCATATGCAGAGAAGATTTCTCATTCCATTCTGGATTACGAAGGGAAAACGTAAATGTTTCCTCCTGTTCCATACAGAACCGGATATGTACTGTTCCTTCCTTCGGGTATGCAGTGTCTACTTTCAGGGATATGGGATTCCCCTGTGGTGTAACCGTATGTACTTCTCCCGCAAGGAATAAATTCACCACAAATCCGTTTTCTTTCTGCAACAATGCCATCTTCGGCACCAGACCGATGCCGGCAGAACCAATACATGCACAACAGCCATAATAATGATAATCCGGCATCATCTGCACACCACCGATACCGTTTC
>CAZXQK010000307.1:0-1794 GCA_964642785.1 uncultured Faecalimonas sp. | reverse complement strand
GATAAAGCGGCACAGTTTATTCTGGCATTATTGACTTTTGTGTTTATCAACCAGAGGATAGGATTTTCTGATTTGCTGTCAAATCCGTTTATTACCATTGTATTGTCGTTGATTTGTACGATGCTTCCGATGGCGTTGACTTCAGTTTTGGCAACGGTGGTTGCGATATTTCAGGTTATGACTGTTTCTGTGGGTATGGCAGTTGTATTTTTGATTTTGTTTGTGATCATGTATGCGTTTTATTTCCGGTTTGCATCGGGAAAATCGTTGATTCTTCTGATGGTTCCGATATCCTTTATGTTGAAGATTCCGGTAGTGGTTCCGATTATTTATGGATTGATCGGAAGTCCGATTTGTACCTTGCCGATTATGATGGGGACAATGATCTACTACATGATCGATTATGTGAAGGCAAACGGAAATATATTTACTTCGGCTGATGAGATGGATCTGTTTTCACAGATTGGTACATATGTGCAGGCAATTTTTTCAAACAAGGAAATGTGGTGTGTGATTATTGCCGGTGCAGTATGCCTTCTTTTGGTGTACAGCGTGCGCCGATTATCTGTTGACTATGCATGGGAGATTGCAATCATTGCAGGTGCCCTTGGGAATATCAATGTAATGGCGTATGGATACATTGTGATGGATGTTCAGTTATCTTACGTCACTTTGATCGTAGAGAGTGTCGTAGCGGTTTTCATTGCATTAGCGGTGAAGTTCTGTGTCTTTTCCGTAGACTATACAAGAACAGAGTACTTACAGTTTGATGATGATGAATATTATTATTATGTAAAGGCAGTGCCGAAGGCAACTGTCACAATTCCGGAAAAGACGGTAAAACGGATCAATGAGCGTCAAAAGACCGGAGTGATCGATTCGGAGCAGGTCTTGGAATTGGAAAGAATGTCAAAAAAGAAGGACGATGATTCTGAGATACAACGAATTATTGAGGAAGAATTGAAGAACGATTAATCAGATGGAGGTGACAGAATGGGACAATATTTTGAAGATTGGTATTTGCCGGAAGTGAAAATAACAGATGCGTTGGAAATTCTGATCATTGCATTTTTAGTATACCAAATCATTATATGGATTAAGAATACGAAGGCATGGATGCTGCTAAAGGGTATTATTGTATTGGGTGTCTTTATTCTGATTGCTGCCATCTTTAAGATGAATACTATATTGTGGCTTGCAAAAAATTCTATCAGTGTTCTTGCGACGGGTGCTGTCATTGTATTTCAGCCGGAGTTGAGACGGGCATTAGAAAAATTAGGACAAAAGGATTTTTTGAATGCGTTTTTGCTGTTTGAAAAGAATCGCACGCCGGAAAGATTTAGTAAGAAGACCATTCATGCAATTTTGACAGCATGCTATGAGATGGGGAAGGTGAAGACAGGAGCGTTGATTGTTGTGGAACGTGATATTATGCTGACGGAGTATCAGCGTACCGGTATTGAACTCGACAGTCTTGTTTCTGAGCAGATTTTAATCAACATTTTCGAGCACAATACACCGCTTCATGATGGTGCAGTCATTGTGAGAGGAGATCGTATTGTGGCGGCAACCTGTTATCTTCCGCTGTCAGAAAATATGGATCTGAGCAAGCAGCTTGGAACAAGACATCGTGCGGCTGTCGGTATGAGTGAAGTCAGCGATGCCATGGTAATCTGTGTTTCTGAAGAAACCGGAAATGTGTCTTATGCCATGGGCGGAAAAATTGAACGGAATGTTTCGGCAGAAGAATTGGAAAAAGAATTATTACAGTTGCAGGTGAAACGACAAACAGAA
>CAZXQK010000306.1:0-1797 GCA_964642785.1 uncultured Faecalimonas sp. | reverse complement strand
AGCTGCTCTTGCTAATCCTTCACTAATATCTGATGCAATTTCATAAATGCTTCTTTAATTCCTCCAACTTCATCAATCAACCCCACTTGTACTGCTGCCTCCCCTTCCAACATGGTGCCAACATCTTTCACGAGTTCTGTCGGATTCAGCATCAGTTCCTCTACTTTTTCCTGTGAAATATTAGAATGATCCGATAAGAATTTTGTAATGCGATCCTGTGTTTTTATCATATTTGTTAAACTTTGCTGTACTCCGATAAACATTCCGTTCGAGCGTACCGGATGGATTACCATGGTACCGCTCGGCACAATGTAAGAATAGTCCGTGGCAACTGCCAGAGGTCCTCCTATAGAATGGCTTCCACCAAGTACCAATGAGACGGTAGGCTTACTTAAAGATGCAATCATTTCCGCAATTGCAAGTCCTGCTTCCACATCACCACCAAGTGTATGAAGTAAAAAAAGTGCCCCGTCCAGTTCTTCCGTATCCTCCAGTTCGGCTAATTGCGGAAGCAAATGGTCATATTTCGTAGATTTTGTATTGCTCGAAGCCGCTTCGTGTCCCTCGATTTCACCGATGATGGTAAATACTTTTATTTTATGCTTTTGTTTTGAATTTTCTAATTCAATTGTTCCTGTTTCTTTGATTTCTTCTTGTTTATTCTGTTCCATGACTGTAGTATGTGATATTTGCAATAAAATATACGTAATTTTTACTGTTACTTTTGGGGTGTTCAATTCACTGTTAGGTCTATATATAATTTTACTCTTTCAAGAAACAATTACAATTATTACTTTGAGATGTTTCATCACCTATTAGGTCTATGCAAGAAAATTTTCTTATCAGATACCCAAGATGTTAAATTCAAGTTTCTTATATGAAACAATATTTCCATATACCTAAATGCAAGATTTCCAAAGTCTAAAACATCACTTTTTCGAAAAAATTGTTTCTGACAGGCAAGTTTTTCTCCATGGAAACCACAAATTCACCCCTAATACAAAAGCCACAGAAACCACAAAAAAGGCTTCATGCTGCAACACAAAGCCTTTTCCTATTAAATACTTTCCAATGCCTGTTTCAAGTCATCAATAATGTCTTCAATGCTTTCCGTGCCGACACTGAAACGAATCAAATCAGGCTGCACTCCTGCTTCCAAAAGTTCCTGTTCATTCATCTGACGGTGTGTATGGCTTGCCGGATGAAGCACACAGCTTCTGGAGTCTGCAACGTGAGTCACAATTGCAATCATCTTCAATGCATCCATCATCTTCACACAGGCATCTCTGCCACCCTTGACACCAAATGTAATCACACCACAAGTACCGTTTGGCATATATTTTTGAGCCAGGTCATAATACTTGTCTCCCTCTAAAGAAGGACAGTTCACCCATGCAACTTTTTCATGTGCCTGCAGGAATTTCGCTGCCTTCAATGCATTTTCACAGTGTCTTGGCATTCTAAGATGCAGGGTTTCCAATCCAAGATTCAACAGGAATGCATTTTGCGGTGACTGGATAGAACCTAAGTCCCTCATCATCTGTGCTGTTGCCTTTGTAATATATGCACCCTTGCCGAAACGCTCCGTATAAATCAACCCATGATAAGTCACATCCGGTGTGGTAAGTCCCGGAAATTTATCCGGATATGCATTCCAGTCAAAATTACCGCTGTCTACAATACAACCACCTACTGCTGTGGCATGACCATCCATATATTTTGTCGTGGAATGTGTGACAATGTATGCCCCCCATTCAAAAGGTCTGCAGTTAATCGGAGTTGCGAATGTATTATCTA
>CAZXQK010000305.1:0-1814 GCA_964642785.1 uncultured Faecalimonas sp. | reverse complement strand
CATTGTATTTGCATGTGCAAATCCGACACCGGAGATTTATCCGGATGAAGCAAAAGCAGGAGGAGCCCGTGTCATTGCTACAGGACGAAGCGATTTCCCGAACCAGATTAATAACGTGCTTGCGTTCCCGGCATTATTCAGAGGAACATTTGATGTGCGTGCAAGAGAAATCAATGAGGAAATGAAGATTGCAGCATCACTTGCTTTCGCAAATCTGATTTCAGAGGAAGAATTGAATGAGGAGTATATCATTCCGGCAGCATTTGACCCGCGTGTCAAAGATGCAGTTTCTTCCGCTGTTGCAAAGGCAGCAAGAGATACAGGCGTTGCAAGAATCTAAGAAGTGAATTTGAAAGACGGTTACAGATGATATTATTTGTAACTGTCTTTTTGCATTTGAGGATAAAAACAGTTGTATAATTCAGAGAACAGATATATAATGGCAAAGTAGATTGTGCAAAAAAATGGCAAATAAGCCAAATGAAAAGGAGAATCATTACAATGGGAAAATATTTTGGAACAGATGGTTTTAGAGGAGAGGCAAATGTTGTTCTGACAGTGGAACACGCATTTAAGGTTGGAAGATTTTTGGGCTGGTATTTCGGACAGGAACATAAAGCAAGAATTGTAATCGGGAAAGATACAAGGCGCAGCAGTTATATGTTTGAAGATGCATTGTCGGCAGGACTGACTGCATCCGGAGCAGATGTGTATCTGCTTCATGTAACGACAACGCCGAGTGTTTCATATGTTACTCGTACCGAGGAATTTGACTGCGGAATTATGATTTCTGCCAGTCACAATGTATTTTATGACAACGGAATTAAGATTATAAACTCTAAAGGACATAAAATGGAAGCAGAAGTTGAGGCGAAAATCGAAGCTTACATTGACGGTGAAATCGGCGGGATTCCTTATGCGACCAGAGAAAATATCGGACGGACAGTGGATTTTTCTGCCGGAAGGAATCGTTATATCGGTCATTTGATTGCCATGGCAACACGTTCCTTTAAGGATAAACGAGTGGGACTTGACTGTTCAAACGGAAGTGCCTCCACTATTGCAAAAAGTGTATTTGATGCACTGGGTGCAAAAACTTATGTGATTCATAGTGAACCGGATGGGACAAATATTAATAAAGACTGTGGTTCGACACATATTGATTCTTTGAAAAGATTTGTGCTTGAAAATCGATTAGACGTGGGCTTTGCGTATGATGGTGATGCAGACAGATGTCTGGCAGTTGATGAAAATGGAAAATTGATTGATGGAGATTTGATCCTTTATATATGTGGAAAATATTTGAAAGAACAGGGCAGATTGAATGGCGATACGATTGTGACTACGATCATGTCGAATTTGGGACTTTATAAAGCCTGCGATAAAGCCGGATTGAAATATGAGAGAACTGCTGTGGGTGACAAATACGTGTATGAAAATATGTTGAAGAATAATTTCTCACTTGGAGGAGAACAATCCGGACATATTATTTTCAGCAAGTATGCAACTACAGGAGATGGTATTTTAACTTCTTTGTTGTTAATGGAAGTTATGCTGGAAAAGAAACTGTCTCTTTCAAAACTGACGGAAGATGTGACGATTTATCCACAACTTCTTGAAAATGTAAGAGTTGTAGATAAAAAGGCGGCGAGAGATAATGTGGCGGTTACTGAGGCAGTTGAGAAAGTCGCAGAAGAACTTGGAGAGAATGGACGTATCTTGGTGCGGGAAAGCGGAACGGAACCTGTGATTCGTGTGATGGTGGAAGCAGAGACAGATGAACTTTGTGCAAAGTATGTCAAACAGGTCGTGGA
>CAZXQK010000304.1:0-1817 GCA_964642785.1 uncultured Faecalimonas sp. | reverse complement strand
GCGTAATCTTTTCAACTAATTTCAAAGCATTTTCATAGTTTGATGTCATTCCTACTATAAAAAGTTCATCTTTCGACACCGCTTTCTGCAGCAACAATGCAGAAGGAAAAATTTCCAAATGATTAACACTGTTTTTCGCCATTGTAATCAAATAAATCTGCAGCTGCCACTTATGCTTTTCTATCTTTTTTCTGACTTTTTCCAGATTATCCTTTACATATTCATCCATATAAAGATTGTAATAGTATGTCATATCTCGCCCTCAAAGTTTAATAATAAGCCTGTAATATCTTTCTTGTTACTGCAACCGCACTCATACCGGAATTATCTGCACTCTCTACGACCACGCTGATTGCCAAATCCGGATTGTCCGGATTCGTAAATCCCACAAACCACGAATGTGCTTTTTCTTTGTCACTACTGTACTCTGCTGTTCCCGTCTTTCCGGCGATTGTATATTTATCACTTTTTAATGAGCTTGCAGTTCCGCTTTCCACAACCCGAAGCATATATTCTTTCAAAACAGAGGCTTCTTCCGAAGTCATAAGCTCGGCATATTTTTTCGGCATATTCTTTTTCACGGATGTTCCGGTATAACTAATCACCTGATCCACAAGATACGGATTCATCAAAATCCCGCCATTTCCAATCGCAGATGCAATCAGCACCATATGATACGGACTGACTAACGTTTTTCCCTGACCGATTGCAGTCATCATGACTTCTGATGACGCATCTTTCTGCTCCAATTGAAATTTGCTTTGCGAATAAGGCAGTACACTTGGCAGTTTTGTATTAAAAAGCAGGTCTTTTGCCGTCTTTTGCCAGCCGGATACCTGAAGCGATAATCCGATATTAGAAAAAGAAGCGTTACAGGAATTTGCTAAAGAGGCAGCCAGATCCTCTGCACCATGCTGTCTGTTCTTTGCACAATGAATCACACTGCCCTCGTATGCAATCTCTCCGATACATTCGTAGTTGTAATCGCTATAATTTTCATTTTCCCGAATATATTCCAGTGTCGTTACCAGTTTAAACACAGAGCCCGGTGCATATGCCCCCTGCATCGCACGATTCAACAGCCGGCTTTCCGAACCATTCACAATGTCATCCCAATCCTCGCCAATGGTATTTGGATTGAAATCCGGTTTCGAAACAACTGCCAGAATCTTTCCGGTTGTCACTTCCATGATCACCACTGCACCTTTGTAATCACCAAGTGCCTGATAAGCCGCTTCCTGTAAAGTCATATCAAGCGTCGTAATGACATGATCCCCCATATTTTTTTCTTCCTGCAATTCATGGATAAACTGTTCCATAAAATTCGCATTGGATGTAAGCAGGTCAAAATTTTCCGTCGATTCCAATCCTGATTTTCCTTTGGAATCATATCCTACCACATGTGCAAACATATTGTCATACGGATACACTCTCGTTTCCGTTCCATCCTCTGCCACTTCCGTCTTTGCCAGTACATTTCCGGCATTGTCCAAAATCGTCCCACGCACAACCCGGTCAGCCATAGAATCTAAACGGACATTATAAGAACTGTTGATGATTTCTTTGCTTTTCACAACATTAAAATACACCAGATATCCCATCATGGCCAAAAAGATAAGAACAAACAGATACGTGACCTTAGCGAACGCGCGGTTGTCTGTTTCTATTTCCTGTTCTTTCCGTCTTTTTTGTCTGCGTGTCTCTTGGGAGTCGAGGTCGATTGATATAATCTCGATTTCGTCCCCTTGCTTCCGCCTGTTTTTGCCTTCTCTTTCTCTCAACACTGTCTTCCTCATCTTCTTTTAAGATATATAATC
>CAZXQK010000303.1:0-1821 GCA_964642785.1 uncultured Faecalimonas sp. | reverse complement strand
GGCGTATGAATCACCTGAAAAGAAAATCCTGCCACATGAAAGTTTTGACCGTCCGTCAAGCCTTCTGTCCGCTGATAAGAATAAGAAGAACCAAACACTTCTGACAGATTCCATGTTGGATTTTCCAAAATCTGCTTTTCTTCTTCGTGAAGATATACCGGAATGTTATATTCCGTCACCCAGCCGTCAATCCCCATCACATGGTCGAAATGCGCATGTGTCAGTAAAATTGCCTTTGGTATATATCCTTCTGTTTTTACATGACTGAGCAAATACTCCGGACAGGTTGCCGGATCTGTCACCACCAGTTCTTTTGTATTTTCATTCACTAATAAATAGCAATTAGTTCCCATGGAACCTAATACATACTTTTCTATTTTCATGAATTATCACCTTTTTCATCGTTTTTACATTATAACGCAATTGAAGGGCTTTCACAAGAAATTGCACAAAAAATTAGGTCTGTCACAATGTTATATCCACAGACCTAATCTTTATTTATTATCCCGTTGTCCTTTCTATATCAATCACACCCGGTATCTGACGTAACTTTTCAATCACATGATTCAACTCATCACGTCCTCCGACCACAAAACTAATATCAAAAGTAACGATTCCCTGTTTGCTGGTATGTGTGCTGATTGAATCAATATCCAGTTTATTCTCTGTGTATACTTTAGAAACTTCCATCAAAAGTCCCTGTCGGTTATTTGCGTAAACCTTGATGCTAGACATATACTGTCCAACTTCTTCTGTAATGCTTGCTTCCCACTCCGCATCAATCAGACGAATACGCTCAGATTCCGATAAATTCAAGACATTCACACAGTCCGTTCTGTGAATGGACATTCCACGTCCACGTGTTACAAATCCCACGATTTCATCACCCGGAACCGGATTACAGCAACGCGAAAAACGTACTGCCATATCATCGATTCCTTTTACAACAATGCCACTCTTAGATTTTGCAACATGAGCTTTATTCTTGGTCGCTTCGTTCACACGCTCAATAATGCTTTCATCCGTAATAACCTCTTTATGGTCTCTGGTATACTCTTCCAAAAGGCGGTTGATCACCTGCCCTTCCTTTAATCCACCATGACCAACCGTTGCAAGAATTCCTTCCCACTCCTTAAAGCCATATTTCGTCTGAACAACCTGCATATATTTCGGCTTTGTCAAATCACTCAGCACCAACGCTTTCGCTCTGCAGTAATTCGCCAGCAGTTCTTTTCCCCGAACGATATTTTCCTCTTTTAATTCTTTCTTAAACCACTGATTAATCTTATTTCGTGCCTGTGTGCTTTTTACAATATTCAGCCAATCCCGGCTCGGTCCTTTTGAATTTTGTGAAGTTAAAATCTCAATTCTATCCCCGTTTTGAATCTGATAGTCAATATTTACCAATTTCCCGTTTACCCGGGCACCTACCATCTTATTTCCTACCGCACTGTGAATCGAATAGGCGAAATCCACCGGTGTCGAGCCTTTCGGAAGATTTTTCACATCACCGTTCGGCGTGAAACAATACACATCTTCCGTAAATAAATCCAAACCGCCTTTCAGCAGATTCAAAAACTCACGATTATCCGTATCCTGCTGCCACTCCAAAATCTGACGTAACCATGAAAGTTTTTCTTCTTCCTGTGCTTCCACATTTTTCTTTCCATCATTGGATTCCTTATATTTCCAGTGTGCCGCAATGCCATACTCTGCGGTCTTATGCATCTCCTCCGTTCGAATCTGAATTTCAAACGGCTGTCCTGCTGAACTCATAAGTGTCGTATGGAGTGACTGATACATATTTGGCTTCGGCATAGC
>CAZXQK010000302.1:0-1823 GCA_964642785.1 uncultured Faecalimonas sp. | reverse complement strand
TGCCCTCTTAAAACTTATAGCAAAACTATTACGGTAGTTTGTAGAAACGTTCATCCGATTATGAACTTATATAAGTACTTATTTAATTGCCATGTGGCATTGTATCACATAACTTTCTGATTAGCAACCCGAAATTTTCTTCACAAAATCCTTATAGAAGCAGACACATTCCCCGACATTTTTCACCTTAATATGCTCATCCGCACTATGAATGGACGCATACTGCTCCTTATCTAAGTCAATCGGTGCAAATCGCAAAATGCTGTCTGCGATTCCGGTAAAACGTCTCGCATCGGTTCCGGCAGTCAGCAAAAATGGTGCAACAATCACATCCGGAAAGTTCTCGTTCATGACAGACTTTAATACCTGATATGGCTCTTTTGCAAAATCAGTCGGTTCACAGTAATCGCGCAGAACCGGTTCAATCTCCACACCATATTTTTCACCGATTTTCTGAATCTTTTTAAATCCTTCTAATAAATCTTCTTCACGGACACAGCGTAAAAACATCGTTGCCTCTACCTCTTTTGCCTTTACCTGCATATCCTCTTTCTTTCCCGCGAACATGGAAGTGAATGAAATTTCCGTAGAAAGCATTGCGCTTGTCTGTGGAATCCCAAGCATAATCTTCTTAATAAGCGGTCCAAACAATCCAAAATTACCAAATAACACATTTAACGGAAATGACATGTATGGCGCGTGTTCCATAAATGTCGCTTTGACCTCCGGAGAAAAGCTTCCCTTGTAAATTTTTGCACTGCTTACTTCCGTAATAAAGTTACTCATACGCACCAGTGCATTATCCTTATTCGGATTCAGCCCGCCATGTCCTTTCGCATTCAGTTTCGTCACACAACGATAAACATGACGGCTTTTTTCGTGTACTGCCACCATTGCACTTTTCTGCTGTACTCCCGGAATCATACCGGTTGTTATCGCACCGCCTTCGTCCAGTACGACTGTAAAATGGATGCCGTTTTCCCGAAAATAGTCCGTTGCGAGCACCATACCATCACCACATGTCTCCTCGTTATTTGACGAACCGATATACACATTCATTCCATCAAACTCATAGCCTTCTGCCAAAAGCTCCTCACATGCCTGTAATTCCGCAAACAGAGGTGTTTTGGTATCTATCGTACCTCTTCCCCACAGAGAACCATCTTTTTCGACTGCTTCAAATGGATTCGTCTTCCACGCATCATCTCCGTCCACTACATCATGGTGGGACATCAGCATGATATTTTTCTTAACTTTTCCATTCTCTTTCCCTTCGATTACATATACAAAACATCCGCTTCCAAATGACAGACGTTTTGCTCTTTCATGCAGTAACGGAAATTCCTGCCGCAGCACCTCATAAAATCTGTCATATTCTTTCTGATTGCATAAATCACTTGTAAAGACTGTTTTACAGTCAATCATCTGCTTTAATGTATGGATATATTTTTCTATCTTATCCGGTGTGGTGTTTTTACGTTTGTCCTCACCCTGTAATACCTGTACTTTCATCTGGCTCCTCATTTCTGAATTATCTATTTCTAGTTATTATTCACTTGCAATGTCATGACGCTGTAGTCAAAAGGTACTTTCATACTTCTTATTAACAAATTGCATAAAATCTCATTTTTTGTTCTGATGTCCGAGAATAAGAATTTCTAAATGCTAATTCTCTTCCAAAATCACAAAAAATAAGTATTTTATACAATTTGTCTATTTAGTATATTTAAAGTACCTTTGACCACAGCATCAATATATTTTTACTTATTATTCAGCCTTCTCCCCATAACATTCGCAAAACCGCATGTTTCACATGCTTTACC
>CAZXQK010000301.1:0-1824 GCA_964642785.1 uncultured Faecalimonas sp. | reverse complement strand
CATGTCTTCCGCATACTCGTGATACAGTTTTTTTGCCGTATCTGTTGACAGCAGGAAATCTTTATCCATAAATGCTTTCATTTTTTTTACCCCGTTTTGCTTACACATATTTTTGAAGTGTTGTTCGTACAGTTCCTGTTCCTGCAAGCATTTCCTGCAGATAACCGACTACTTTTTCCGCCATATGGACTTCATAAAGGTCTACACCCCAAATCGTCTTTTCTTTCAAAAGGGAACCTACTGTCGCTTCCACATCCTTCGCCTCACCAAGTTTCAATCCCTTTATATACGGGCGAACGGTATCCAACAGCGGATCCGGACTCAATTCAAACTCTGTGCCTTCATCATTTACACCCATCAGATAACGCAGCCATCCTGCAAATACCAGCGGAATCAGTTTCAGTTCTGACACGTCAAGTTGTTCAGACACCGCATATGCTTTGATTGTTTCGCCAAAACGAATGGCTAATTTCTGCGAAGTATCCGTTGCAATCCTCTGCGGTGTATCAGGCATAAACGGATTCGGAATCCGGACGTCAAGCACTGTATCAATAAATTCCTTTGGATCCAGCACCCCCGGATCAACAACCACCGGAAGTCCTTCCTCGTAGCCGATAACTTCCACCATTTTTCTCAATTCACAGTCTTTCATTTCGTCAGAAATTTTTTCGTATCCAAGAAGACAGCCAAACACCGCCAGACAGGTGTGAAGCGGATTCAGGCAGGTGCATACTTTCATTTTCTCTACTTTATCTACTGTTTCACGTTCTGTAAACAGCACACCTGCCCTCGTCAACGCCTCCGGCTTTCCATTTGGGAACGCATCTTCGATTACCAGATATTCCGTTTCCTCAGCATTTACAAACGGCGCAACCCAGGTATTTTTAGAAGTCACCACAGGCTCCAGTTCCTCCACTCCGTCTGCCTGTAAAACAGCTTCTACGGAAGCATCCGGTCTCGGAGTAATCTTGTCAATCATTGTCCATGGGAAAGATACTTTCTGCTTATCGTTGACATACACCCGAAATTCCGCATCCGCAACACCATACTCTGTCCATTTGTCCGCAAATGTGCTGATAGCCGCATAAAGTTTGTCTCCATTATGGGAACAGTTATCCATGCTCACCATCGCCATCGGTTTGCAGCCAGCTTTATATCTTGCATACAGAAGTGCTGCCACTTTTCCCATGTAGCTCACAACCTGACCAGGACCGTTTTTGAAATCCTCTTCTACCCCCGGAAGATATTCTCCTTTTCCATTCACCAGACTGTACCCCTTTTCCGTAATGGTAAAAGATGCCATTTGCAGGGATTCTTTTGCAAAAATTTCCTGTAGGCGTTTCCAGTCCGTTTCATTATCCGAATCTACCGTTAAAGATTCCACAACTGAACCGACTACTGTTTTTTCGACTGTTCCGTCTGCTTTTAAGGTAGCAAGTACATGATAATCATCATGCGGACGGTTCATCTTTTCTATGATTTCATAATCATACCCTTCAGCAACAACAAGTCCTCTGTCAAGAATCCCATCATTCAAAAGCCGTTGCACTACATTAGCCTGAAAGGCGCGAAAAATATTTCCCGGCCCAAAATGAAGCCAAAACGGATTCTCCTTTGTCACCGCAGTTACTTTTGCCCGGTCAAACATTGGAAGACGGTATCCTTTTTCTTCCCATTGTCTTCTGTCCGCTAATCCTTGTTCATTTAATTTCATTGTCTTTTCGCCTCCTTGTCGATTGCTTCCCAAAGTCCCTGGAGATAGCATGCTCCTAACGCTCTGTCGTACAATCCATATCCCGGCATTGCCACTTCATCCCAGATCAT
>CAZXQK010000300.1:0-1829 GCA_964642785.1 uncultured Faecalimonas sp. | reverse complement strand
GTTCTGCATCCAGAAATGGATGTCTGCCTTCTATAGAGTGCGAAAAAAACATCCGGTCTCCATGCTCCGTCAAAAGATGGTCGGACAGACGCAGCTTGTAATCAATATAAGACCTACGCTTCTGCGTGCTTAAATTTTTCACTTTATTTACATCAATCGGACTTTCCGCCCATGCGGCAAATTTCGTATGTTCCGGACGAATGTCTTTATGATATAAGTTAAGGTGAATATTCCGGATATCCGCATGATTTCTTTCATAACGGAAATACGGGGCACCCCAGAGACGCTCATTGATTTCACATTCTTCTTTGGTCATCTGTCCCTTTTGCATATTGCGGAACAAATCTACCATGTAGCCAACATAGCCACAGAAAAACTCATCCGAACCCTGACCGGTTAATACCGCCTTTGCCGGTGACTGGCTTACCAGCTCGGAAAGCAGAAAAGCTGCCACATCATAGCTTTCTTTGACGGCTCCTTCGGCATGATAGATTACCTTGGATAAATGTTTCCAGATTTCTTCTTCTCCCACTTTTACGCTGTAGTGTTCGGAGTTTACGCACTCTTTAACCATTTTCTGGAACCGGCTTTCGTCCAGATCACCGGAACCAATTTCCGCAGAAAACGAATAATAACTGTCTAACAGATATTTTCCGATATAGCAGGCAACCAACGAACTGTCCAGACCACCGGACACATAAAATCCAATCGGCACATCGGCAATCAGCCGGCGTCTGATTGCATTTTTGAAAAGCTCGCGCAAATGCTCCACATAATATGCTTCGCCTTTATCTTCTTCTTCGCTTTCATAAATCATATCCCAGAATTCCAGATTTTCCGGCTCGCTTTCCGGTTTCAGACAAAGCATATGCCCCGCTTCCATGGAATAAATTCCTTGAAAAAAGGTGTTTGGAGATACTACACCCGGAAAATTTAAAAGCTGATCCACTGCCTTTAAATTCAATTTACGTTCTACACCCGGATATTCTAAAATTGCTTTAATCTCGGATGCAAAAACAATTCTCTGGTCAACCATGGTATAGAACAGCGGACAGATTCCAATGTGATCCCGGACAAGATAAAAGGAATCGTTTGTTCCGTCATAAAGGGCGATGGCAAACTGACCGTTTAAATACTTTGGAAAATCAGTACCATATTCTTCATACAGATGCACAATGACTTCCACGTCCGTTCCTGTCCGGAACGTATGTCCTTTTTTTACCAGTTCTGTTTTCAATTCCTGATAGTTGAAAATTTCACCGTTGCAGACCATGGAAATCTTCTTTGTTTCGTTAAAGAACGGCTGCATTCCACCGGACAAATCCAGAAAAGCAAGGCGGTTAAAGCCAAGTGCCATCCGGTCTGTTATATACAGATTTTCGCCATCCGGTCCTCTGTGACGAATGGCATACAGCATATTCCTGATGATTTTTTCCTCGATTGGACGCTTTTCACGCAGATTATAAACACCACATATTCCACACATAGTTTTGTCTCTCTTTTCTTGCTTATCTTACTTATTCGATTCCGTATTTTTCCTTCTGACGTGAAATTTCCTCATCATAAAGGATTCTTTTTGTGTTCCACAGTTCTACGAGTTCCGGCTCATTCCGACGGTCACTTACCGCACACTGTTCCGACAAAATCTTACCAAAATAATGTGTCAGTTTTGTTGCACCGGACAAATTCATATGAAGTCCGGCATCATAGGTATCCGTTGTATAATCCAGACCAATTTCTTCCGTCAGATTTAAGAAATTGATATACAGCAGTTCATTTTCTTTAGCATACTCTGTGATCTTCTGCTCCCATTCCTCGTACCAGTGAGG
>CAZXQK010000299.1:0-1835 GCA_964642785.1 uncultured Faecalimonas sp. | reverse complement strand
AGCGAAAAGCTCTTCATTGCCAAATGTCCCTTACTTTCGAAAAAGTCAAGAAACATCTTTCTTAATTCATTTACACCGTATTGTTTCACTTTTATTTCCTCCAACTTATGCTTCTTCTTTCGTTTTCGCATCCTTACGGTCGCGTACTTTTTTTCCGGCTGCAATCCCGGCCACTGCCGCTGCTGCCAAAATCACCATTTTGAATAAACTCTGTAATAATGTACTTAAGAACATTCCTTACCTCTTTCTTTCTCAAATACTTCGTCATGAATCAGATCTGTTCCATCTGCTGCAGAAGTCGCCAGCTCATCGCAGCGTTCATTCTGGGCATGTCCATCATGACCTTTTACCCAAATATAGGTTACTTTATGAGGTTCCATGGCTTTTAAAAGGCGCTGCCACAGTTCCTTATTTTTGACCGGAGTCTTACTGCTCGTCTTCCAACCATTGCGAAGCCAGCTTCTGATCCAGTTCTGATTAAATGCATCTACCACATACTTGGAATCCGAATACAATTCCACCTCACATGGCTTGTTTAATGCTTCCAATCCCACAATCGCTGCCATGAGTTCCATGCGGTTATTGGTTGTCCTTACATAACCCTGACTAAATTCCCTGATATGCTCTGTTCCCTTTCCATCCACACAGGATAGAATCGTTCCATAGCCTCCCGGGCCATCAGGATTGCCTCTTGCCGAACCGTCAGTATAAATCTTAACTAACATAGTACCTCCTGTTCGCGGTGCTTCCCACCATTGTTCTATTCTATCCGAAATGTTCAGATTTTACAATACCTCCCGTTCAAATTTCTATATTCTATTTTTTAGCACCAATATCATTTGCCTAAAGCCTCCATAAATTATTAGCACAAAAAAGAATAGTCATACCCTTTTATGCTGTAATGACTATTCTCTCTAGGTTATAGTTCTCTGTTAACTTTTACAACAATTCAAATCCAAGCAACGAATGATCTTTCTCCACTGGTTCGCAAAGTAATGCGTGATCTATCAAAGATACCTTTGCATTTTTCGGTATATTATATAATTCAAAAATTTCTATGGTGTTAACTTCTTGCAAAATTTCTCCCGGAACATAAAGTGTTCTTTGAGGACCAACAGACCAATACCTTCCTAAATTGAATCCATTGATAAATACCATCCCTTTTGTGTATTTTCCCATATCTATAAATGAATCAATTCCCGCCTTTGCTCGAAATGTCCCTTTTAAAAATATCGGAGTATCTTTTGGCATCTGATCATTTTTTTGATATTTTAATCCATTAAGCGATCTCAAGGAAATCGTCCTAGTATCAAATCCTGTTTGATTTGCAAAATTATACAATCTTGTTCCGTCTTCATTATCAATCAAGAAGCGCACACAGCCCAAGCCTTTACGATCATACATAAAATGTCCATAATTAGTATGTCCCATATTTTCCACTAAAATCGCCAAATCGGCTCCTTCCTTCGGAATTCTAAAACTAATGTCTGGCGTTTCTTCTTCATCTCGCATCATTGTCCCCAAATATTGTCCATTCAAGTAAAACATTGCTCGGTCTGCAAGATCATATAATTTCAAATGGCGAATTCTTTCATCTGTATATTCCAAATGTGTTGTATACAAAATAAAACCTTGATAAGCGCCCAAATCCTCCATACATTGCATCTTTTCTTCATAAACATGACAATCTGTGAGTGCTTCCAGATTATCAAACAGTCGTGCACTTTCTTCTAATGGAATATCTCTAATTTCTTGTACAGGATGTTCCGGCAAAATATGTTTTCTTGGTTCTTTTCCAAGATAACGATCAAGTACATCTCGCATTGCAAAATATT
>CAZXQK010000298.1:0-1847 GCA_964642785.1 uncultured Faecalimonas sp. | reverse complement strand
GCTCCTGAAGCATCCGGCAATCTCCCTTTCGCTCATGGCCAAAGCGAAAATCCGTCCCAACCACAACGTATTTTACATGAAATTTATCCACAAGCATGCATTGGATAAATGTTTCCGCTTCCACAGAAGCAATGTTTTCATCAAAAGGACAATCAATAAAATAATCCACTTTTCCATCCAGTCTGGCAGCTTTTTCCTCGTTTGAAAGAAGAAGTTGATACGGTTTATTTAATTTTTCGTACATCGGTTTCATATCAAACGCAAACACAATCCCTGCCACATGATCCTGTTTCTGATGTTCAACAACCCGTGATACAAGAAGTTCATGCCCCAAGTGAAGACCATCGAATTTCCCCAGTGTAATGGCTGACGGTCTTATATCCGTATATGCTTCGATTCCTTTAATATACTTCATTTTATTTCCTCTTATGCCTGGTCATTTCTGTCAAAAAACATCTTTTCTAATTGGAACAGATATTTTTCTTTTCTAAAAGCGTAAATAGCAATAAATCTGCCTTTTTGATCATAGACCCGCACATTCTTTCCGTCTGCAAATGTCTGATGTGTCGCCAAATGCTTTGGGAAAAACACATTTCCATTATAAGCAAAAGACTGATACTCCTCCTTCAAGGTGACAGCTTCATAATCTGAAAACATTTCATCAACGGGAATCAGAACTGAATCCAGTCTGCCTGCTTCTTTTAAGTTCCGCACTTCTTCCAGTTTCAGACTGTCTTTGATCTCAAATCTGCTGACCTTCGTTCGGATTAATTCTTCCATGCAGGCACCACAGCCCAATTTTGCACCAATATCATGGCACAACGTCCGAATATACGTACCTTTTGAGCAGGACACCACCATACGAACTCTCGGAAATTCAATCGCTTTTATCTGAATATCAAAGATTGTAACCGGTCTTGCTTTTCGTTCCACTTCAATCCCTGCTCTCGCAAGTTCATATAGTTTTTTCCCGTTTACCTTCAATGCAGAATACATAGGTGGAATCTGCATATATTCTCCCACAAATGATTGAATCGTCTGTTCCACCGTCGACTCTGTCAAATCCTCCGTCTCTGCTTCTGACAGAACAATACCGGAACTATCCTGAGTATCTGTTGTTTTCCCAAGCAGCAGAACTGTTTCGTATGTCTTATTTTTATCGGTCAGCATATCGCAAAGTTTTGTTGCCTTTCCAAGACATACAGGAAGTACACCCACTGCATCAGGATCCAAAGTTCCGGTGTGTCCAATCTTTTTCTGACCGACAATCCCCCGCAATTTTGCCACCACATCGTGGGAGGTATATCCTTTTTCCTTATAAATGTTTAATACTCCATGTATCATAATATATCCTTTGTCACATCATCGATTTTCTTTGACATTGCTACACCATACGCAATAGATTGATCCATCACAAATTTAATTTCCGGTGTATTACGCATGTTTAAGTTTCTTGCCAATTCACGTCGGATAAAACCTTCTGCACTCTGCAAACCTTTTACAGTGTCTTCCTGTGCTTTTTCATCACCAAACACACTGATGTATGCCTTGCAGGTTTTCAAATCCGGTGCCACTTCCACCGCAACCACCGACGTCATAGACGCCACACGCGGGTCTTTGATGCCCCCGCGTATGATGTTGCTCAATTCTCTTTGCACCTCTACATTTACTCTTGTATTTTTAATACTATTCTTTCTCAAATCAATTCCTCCATGATCATCTTGGAATCTCTACCATTTTATAAGCTTCTACCTGATCGCCTTCTTTGATGTCATTGTACTTTTCAAATACAAAACCACATTCATATCCGGCTTTGACTTCTTCCACATCAACCTTAAAGCGCTTCA
>CAZXQK010000297.1:0-1849 GCA_964642785.1 uncultured Faecalimonas sp. | reverse complement strand
AGGATGGTATGTTAGCGAAGAGTTATTCTGTTGCATGCATGAATGTAGAAAAGACGCAGATATGCTTAGGACAGGATGCGATTGAATGGCAAAAGAAGGCCGTGTTGAAACAAAAGCGTGTCACACAGGAGATGTATGATCATAAAAACGACACACTTGAAAAGGTATGTGAAAAAATCGGTTCTTTGCAAAGTGTTGATCATGAATTTACAAATTATCAGTTGGAAGCACCGGATTTACTTGTGGAAAATCAGGAGAAGAAACGTAAGTATGAAGATAATATAAAGCAAATAAAAGAAAACCCAGAGTTCCTTGCTGTTTTGCAGGAGCAGGAGGATGCGACGAAAGCATTTCAGGAGATTGACAAGAAAAGAACGACAATTGCATCCGATATCGGTAAATGTGAAAAGGAGTGGGAAAGCGAACGGGAGCGTGAAAAGACTATATCTGGCGAAATTCATTTAAAACAGAATTTGTATGACGAGATCAGATTGGCTCATATGGAACTGGAAAATGCTATGCTGGATGAGTATAACAAACTGTATGCAAAGCGTGGTGAGATAAAAGTTATTACGGAAAAGACGGTGCAAAATTTAAAAGGTGAATTAGAAGTATGTATAAAAGGATTAGAAAACTTGCAGTTGGATTATTGTAGAATATCAGAAATTGATATTAATAAACGAGGGATTGGTTATATCCCATTTTATCGTGAAGAGTATCGTAATATTGCCAATGTAAAAATTGAAGAGGCACATAGTCGTTTAGTCGAGCATGCCAAGAAATTGGAAAGCGCATTTATGAATGATTTTGTTGCTGAAATAAATGAGACCATTGGAGAAGCAAGGCGAGAAATAGACGCAATTAATCGTGAGTTAAAGCAAATTCCTTTTGGACAAGACACTTATAAATTTAAGATGGAAGAGAAGCCGGAAAGAATGTTGTTCTTCCGTATTTGTAAGAAACTGGAGAATTATATGAATTCACCGGAAATATACATGAATTCTAGCCGAGATGATGAAGAGATGGAAAGAGATATTCAGGAGTTTATGAATTTGATCCTTAACGAAGAGGATGAGGCAGAGTATACAGATTATAGAAAATATTTCACTTATGACATGGAGATTACAAGTCATCAGGGTGGAGAGAAAATAACTGCGAATCTTTCCAAGAAGCAAGGATCTGCATCGAATGGTGAAAAGCAGACGCCATATTTTATCATTTTGGCAGCTAGTTTATTGCAGTGTTATCCAAGAAGAAATTGTTGTGCGCGTTTAGCCTTTATCGATGAAGCTTTTTCGGCTCTATCGAGAGAACGTATTGAGCAGATGGTAAAATATTTGGAAGAAAATGATTTCCAAGTGATATATGCAGCTCCGCCAGAGAAAATTAGCAGTATTGGTCAGTTTATTCAATCAACAGTCAGTTTGGTGACCACGGGAAGATATACTAATGCGGTGGAAGGATTAGTGCGAGTGAATGAAATTTACAGTTAACCAGGAAAAACTTTTGAATGCTTTGTTAGATAAGTACGAAAGAAGTAAAACACATGAGGGAACCAATTTAGTTCTGCAGAATTTTGCAGTGGATCCGATTGCTATATGGCCGGAGTATGTTTCTGATTTTGCAGATATAGAACAGGTCAAAGATTTCGAAAACGAGATACGCTATTTGGAGAGTATTGGTTTAATAACAATCCGAGCGAAAGATGGAGTTATTGAAAAGCTTGTCGCTCGTAGCGAAAAGCTGACAGATTATTATGAACTATTACAAAGAAAAAGAAAAAAGGATGTTATTCAAGAGCAGATTGCATTTTTTGAAGAGTGGGGAAAGAATGGGAAAACTTTGATTA
>CAZXQK010000296.1:0-1854 GCA_964642785.1 uncultured Faecalimonas sp. | reverse complement strand
GCAGATCCGGAAGCGGTGGTTTATAACGGAAATGTATATATCTATGTTACCAAGTCACTGCCGTATGAGGAACAAAAGAACATAGACATTGTGGTTACTTCTGATTTGCAGAATTTTAAGCTGCTGGAGAATGTGCTGGATATGTCAACTTTTCCGGAGGTGACACATGCTGTGTGGGCACCTTCCATTGTAGAGAAAGACGGGGTATATTACCTGATATTTGCGGGCAATGACATTCAGTCAGATCAGGAAATCGGTGGATTGTATATCGGAAGAAGTGACCGGCCGGAAGGACCGTTCCGCAATATTTATGAGGATGGAAGGGCGTTTATTGACCGGTTTTATAATGGCGCACAACCGATTGATGCTCATTTTTATAAGGAACAGGACACCGTGTATCTGTTCTATGGCGGGTGGAGGCATTTGAACATCTGTAAAATGAATCGGGAAATGAATGATCTGGTACCATTGACGGATGAGAATGCAGAACGAATCCGGGAAATTACACCGGAAGGTTATTGCGAAGCACCTTGCGTGATAAAGTGTGCAGAACAGTATCTTCTGATGTATTCCGATGGTGGCTGGACGAACGGATCCTATTGCGTGAAGATAGCTGTGGCATCGTCACTGACAGGAGAATATGTATATCAGAAGACAGTCCTTCAGGCTTCTGATATTGCGGACGGACCGGGACATAACGGTGTATTTTGTTTTCAGGATAAAACATATATTGTGTATCATCGAAGATATATCGGAGATGCAAATCCACACCACAGAGTGCTTTGCATTGACGAAATGAAGATAGAAGGTTGTGAAATACAGCCGATTACGATGACATAAGAAAGAGAAGAGGAGAAAAGAGAAATGGTACTTTCAACAATGATTGATGAAGCAAGACACCGGCTTGGCGGCAGTCAGGAACGAGCTGTGGAGATGATTGCGAAGGCAGGGTTTGATGCATGGGATTTCACTATGATTGCAATGGCATGGTATAATCCGAAACTGGGAAGGATTATGGACGATCATCCGCTGTGCGGAAGTGGTCGGCTGGCATACGCGAGGAAACTCCGTCGAATCGGTGAAGATAACGGGATTTTCTGTAACCAGTCACATGCACCGTATCCGGCATGGTGTAAAGGAGTTACCGATTCGTACAAACATGCTCTGGAATGTACGGCAGAGGCAGGAGGAAAGATTTGTGTTATGCAACCGGATAATTACAAATCTGCAGAGGAAAATGCAGAGATTTTCTATGACCTTGTACCATTTGCAAGAGAATGTGATGTAAAAATTGCCGTGGAGAATATGTGTACCTATGATGAAAAAACAGACCGGTTTCTTCCGAAAGCAGCCTGTTCTACACCGGAAGATTTTAAAAAGCATCTTGCCATGATCGAGGATCCTTACTTTGTGGCATGTGTGGATGTAGGACATGCGGAACTGAAAGATCTGGGTTCCAGTGCGGCTGATATGATTCTGGCACTGGGAGAGAAAGTACAGGCACTGCACCTTCATGATAATGATAAATTACATGATATGCATCAGATACCATTTTCACAGTCTTTGGACTATGAGGTGATCCTCCGTGCACTGAAACAGATAGATTATCAAGGAGATTTCACATTGGAATGCAAGATTCCAAATGACAGACGTGATGAAGATGGTGTCCTGGAAGGTTTGAAGAGCACGTATCAGGAAGTGAAACGTCTGGCGGATATGTTTGAAGAGATGGAGGTGTAACTGATGTCAAGAGTAGATATGAAAGTGAAAGATTTGGAACAGTATATGGGAACAAATCCGAGACCGGCAGACTTTGATGCGTATTGGGACAAAGCCATAGCGGAGATGAAGTCG
>CAZXQK010000295.1:0-1856 GCA_964642785.1 uncultured Faecalimonas sp. | reverse complement strand
AAACCATCCTCTTTGGTCTGACCGGAACCGGATATTTTGATATGTTCGCATACGAAAGATTCCACGATGGAAAAATGACAGACTATATTCCGACAGACGAAGAATTACAGGCAAGTTTTGCTACTCTGCCAAAGATTTAAATGTAAAAAGAAGCAGGTCACGAAAAATGACTTGCTTCTTTTTATGTTATGACTTCAATCTTATAATTCCGGTACCGGCGGACGCTTTGAATCCATAATGGTCGCTGCGTCAAACAGATCCGATACATTATTCTGCTGTCCCGTCGCATTTTTGTAAATGCGATATCCGTCTAAGTTTCTTCTTCCCTGTCTCAGATAATCTTCTCCAAGATAAGTCTGATACTGTGTGGAATCTACGTTACAGAAAATCCGAAATCCTTGTTCCCTAAAGTACTGATACTTTTCGTTGCCTGCAGGATATGCACCGGTCTTCTCATACAAATCCTGTCCATGAGCAAAAATAATGGTGTCTGTAGCACCAATGATCGGCTCTACATTTGCCTTCCACTTTTCCGTATCCGTCTTCAGGTTTTCCAGACTTCTGTCACCCACTCTGACATGTCCCCATGTATGGCTGGCAAATTCCCAACCATTTGCTTTCATGGCATCTGCTACCTTCTTTGCTTCTGCCCTGTCTGTCTCTAAATCAAAATCCGGATGTGCATCCATCCATGCCTTTTGATGTCTGTCACAGTTTGGATTGTCGTAATCATATGTAATATCCGTACGATATCCCAAAACACCGTTGTATCCGGTCAGGGCAATGATCCCCTTCGCTCCCTTGTAAGAAGCATCCGGATGTTTCTCCACAAACTGATCCATCAAAGGTACACAATCGTAAGCCCCGATATGAGTATTTCCTTCTGCATCCGTATACTCATTCATGACATCCCCATTTTCATCAATCAGCAGTTTGGTTGCATACCCGTAATTGTCATAAGCATGATAGTAACTCAAATCATCCAGCGACAGTACAAAAGCCTTCTTATCAGGTGGGAGCAGAATTTCCGCCGCCTTCCACACCTCTTTGCCGTTTTCATCCGTAGTTACTTCATACAGATCATGAATACTGACCATAACATATCCCCGGTCATACATCTCCTGTGTGATGGCATTGAATTCATCCACCGTTGTCATCCACTGATTATTTCCGGCCGCCTGCGAATCCTGATTCTGATTTGCAAACGCACGCTCCGGATCTACCACAAGTGTATGATAGAAAATATGTGTCACTTCCTCTAACTTCACCGGCACACAGGCTGCTTTTTCCGTCTGTATCTCCGCAATCATCTTCTGCACTTCTTCGTCTTTTTCGTAACCGTCAATTTCCTGCAGAATTCCAATTGCTTCATCATAGCCGTAGGATGTCGCCATACGTTCTGCCTCTGCAATCTTCTGTAACCGTTTTTCCTGTTCGCTGTCTTTATCCGTTTTTACGTTACCGCCTGTTTTCACCAACGTACCAAACGGAAACTTTTCCCATGGTTTCCATTCCACACACACCACTGCCAGAACAACAGTACAGACTGCAACAATGATTGCTGTTTTGATGCGTGTTTTTTTGCGTCGGATACTTCGCTCCACCTGCTTTCTCTCCAAAAGTCCCAGTTTCTTAGATTCTTTCATACTGCTCATCCCCTTATCCGTACATTATATTCTTCGATACCATTCTTATTTCACAAACATCGCATCTCCGAACGAAAAAAATCGATATCGCTCCCTGATCGCTTCTTCGTATGCAGCCAATACTTGTTCTCTGCCTGCCAATGCAGACACCAGCATCACCAAAGTAGACTCCGGCAGATGGAAATTGGTAATCAGACAGTCTAACACCTT
>CAZXQK010000294.1:0-1864 GCA_964642785.1 uncultured Faecalimonas sp. | reverse complement strand
GATTCGCTGTGCTTCACCGCCGGATAAGGTTCCTGTTGCCCTTGCAAGTGTCAGATAATCAAGTCCCACATTCATCAAAAACCTGAGGCGTGCTTTGATTTCTTTTAAAATCTGCTCTCCGATTAACTCCTGCGTTTTCGTCAACTGCAATCCATTCAAAAACTGCTCCAATTTTTCAATGGAGAGGTTGGTAATCTCTGCAATGTTTTTTCCGCCTACAGTAACTGCAAGCGCACTTTTCTTCAAACGCTGTCCTTTACACTCATGGCAAGGTGTAATGCGCATGAACGTTTCGTACTCCGCCTTCGTCGTCTCCGAAGATGTTTCCCTATAGCGACGTTCCACACTGCGAATCAGTCCTTCAAAAGCAATATCATAATATCCTTCTCCACGCTGTCCGATATAATGCACCTTCACGGTCTTCCCATTTGTTCCGTGAATCAGTATCTGTTTAATTTCCTCAGGATAGTCCTGAAACGGTGTACTCAAAGAAAAGTTATATTCTTTTGCCAGTGCATCTAAAATAGCTCTGGTAAAACTTTTCTTATCGGTACAGGACTGCCAGCCAATCACTACAATCGCTCCCTCATCAATACTCAGGCTTTGGTCCGGAATCATCAAATCCATGTCAAACTCCATCTTATACCCAAGTCCGAAGCAAACCGGACATGCACCAAAGGGATTGTTAAATGAAAATGTTCTCGGCTCAATCTCCTCAATACTGATTCCACAATCCGGACAGGAAAAACTCTGGCTGAACTGAATCGGTTCTCCTCCAATCACATCGACTATCAAAAGCCCCTCTGCCAGTTCCAATACATTTTCCACAGAATCCGTCATTCTCTTTTCGATTCCCGGACGTACCACCAGACGATCCACAATAATCTCAATATTGTGTTTGATATTTTTATCCAGTTCAATTTCTTCTGTCAATTCATATAAACTACCATCAATTCTCGCCCTCACATATCCACTCTTTTTTGCGCGGCTGAGTAATTTCTCGTGCCTGCCTTTTTTCCCTCGGACAACCGGCGCCAACAGTTGAATCTTCGTCCCCTCCGGCAGTTCCATAATCTGATCCACCATCTGATCCACTGTCTGTTTCTTAATCTCTTTTCCGCATTTCGGACAATGTACCGTTCCGATTCTTGCATATAAAAGTCGGAAATAATCATAGATTTCCGTTACTGTACCAACTGTAGAGCGCGGATTCCGGTTGGTTGTCTTCTGGTCTATGGAAATTGCCGGTGAAAGCCCTTCAATACTCTCCACGTTCGGTTTCTCCATCTGCCCTAAGAACTGCCTTGCGTATGAAGACAAAGATTCCATATACCTTCTCTGTCCTTCTGCATAAATCGTATCGAAAGCGAGAGAAGATTTCCCGGAGCCGCTAAGTCCCGTAAAAACAACCAGCTCATTTCTCGGAATATCAATATCTACATTTTTTAAGTTATGCTCATTCGCACCCCGTATTTTAATATATTGTCTGTTTTCCATCATTTACTTTATTCTTCCTCATCAAATTCCTGGATTTTTTGCTTCAGTTCTATCATCTTATCGCGTAAAACCGCCGCCGCCTCAAAATTCAACTCCGCTGCTGCCTTTCGCATTTGTCTGGAAACATCCTTGATCAATTTCTCCAATTCCGCCTTGCTCATAGACTCCGGATCTTTTTCCATGCGAAGTTCCTCTGCTGCCACCTTCTTGGATATGCTGATCAGATCACGGACGGCTTTCTTAATCGTCTGCGGAGTGATGCCATGTTCCTCATTATACTGCATCTGCACACGACGTCTTCGCTCTGTTTCATCCATTGCTTTTTTCATAGAATCTGTCACAGTATCTGCATACATAATAACATGTC
>CAZXQK010000293.1:0-1869 GCA_964642785.1 uncultured Faecalimonas sp. | reverse complement strand
ATTAAACGTCATGCTGTAAGCGCAAGGATACAGATTCATCTCATGCAAATCCTGATGTACATAAATATTTGTCATAATCCGGCGACTGTACGGGTTGTGCTTCAAATCATAAAGCACACGGTCCACCTGATCCATCATGCCTTCCTTGTACTGATGTTTCACTCCCATCTGATATCCATATGCCTTTCCGATAGAACCGTCTTCATCTGCCCAACTGTCCCAGATATGTGGTTTTAAATCATGGATATTGTTGGACTTTCTCTGCCATATCCAAAGCAGCTCATCCACACAACTTTTAATACCGGTGCGCCGAAGTGTCAATGCAGGAAATTCTTTGGATAAATCATATCGGTTTACCACACAAAACTTTTTCATGGTATAAGCGTAAGTACCGTCTTCCCATTTCGGACGCACCTTTTCGCCTTCTGTGCTGACGCCATTGTCAATGATATCACGACACATTTCTATAAACACTTTATCTGCATAACTCATATTAGTTTTCTCCTTTTGGTATACTCTTATTCATTCTTTCCGTTTAGTCTAACATATTTTTCCTTTGATTAACAGTCCAAAATAAATTCTGAAAACACATAATTACTGACATCGACTCCACGATGTGTCAGTCTCATTCTGTTTCCCTGTACTTCCAGCAATCCTTCCTGTCTCAAACGCTCTATCTGTTCTCCGTAACGAACCATCAACGGTTCTCCATATAATGCTTCAAATTCCGACAAAGAAATCCCTTCCGTTTTCCGGAGTCCCAAAAAGAAAAATTCTTCCATCTGTTCTGTAACTGATAACACTTCTTTCTGCCGGCGCAGTCTGTCCGGCCAGTCAGCATATCGCAGATACTCCGTCAGATCAGTGGTATTTGTATATCTCACATTGTCAAGCAGACTTGCCGCACCAAGACCAACCCCCAGATAATCTGTGCGTTCCCAGTATCCGATGTTATGCCTGCACTCTTTTCCTTCCTTGGCATAATTGGATATCTCATACCGGTGGTATCCGGCTTCCTTCAAAAGTTTCCCGGTCAGATAGTACATCTCCCGCTCTGCATCTTCATCCGGTAAATCCTGCTCCTTCGGGCAGCCTTTTCCATAAAGTTTTGCAAAAGGAGTACCCTCTTCTACGATCAGACTGTAAGCAGAAATATGTTCCGGTTTCAACCGGATCACGGTTTGCAACGTTTCCTCCCAACTTGCCACTGTCTGCTTTGGAATGGCAGAAATCAGATCCACATTGATATTGGAAAATCCACATGCTCTTGCCAGCCGATAACTCTCCGTAAATGCTTCGTAGGTATGAATCCGACCAAGCAACTGTAACTCTTCATTCTTCACAGACTGCAGACCAAAACTGATGCGGTTTATGCCACAGGCTCTGTACGCAGACAGTTTCTCCCTTGTTACGGTTCCCGGATTCGCCTCTATTGTAATTTCCGCATCTTCTGCAATCACAAAACATTCCCTGATCGCATCGAAAATGCGTCCCATCTGTTCGGATGACAACACAGATGGCGTTCCACCACCCAGAAAAATGGAAGTGATCTTTCCGATACCGTGTGCGTGGATCTCCCGTATCAGACTGTCCACATACGCATCAATCGTTTCCTTATTCTGCGGTCCTGACAAAAAATCACAATACGCACATTTTCGGATACAGAAGGGAATATGGATATAAAGTTCCATTGTCTTATTTCTTATCATCTAACTTCAACACACTCATAAATGCTTTCTGCGGAATCTCAACGTTTCCAATCTGGCGCATTCTCTTCTTTCCTTCTTTTTGTTTTTCCAGCAGTTTCCGCTTACGGGAAATATCACCGCCGTAACATTTTGCAAGCACGTCTTTTCGCACTGCTTTTAC
>CAZXQK010000292.1:0-1872 GCA_964642785.1 uncultured Faecalimonas sp. | reverse complement strand
CCGAGATTTGAAGAACTTCTTGGAGACGGAAGTCAGTTTGGAATTCAACTGCAGTATAAGGTGCAGCCATCTCCGGACGGACTTGCTCAGGCATTTTTATTAGGAGAGGAATTTATCGATGGCGACAGTTGTGCCATGGTATTGGGAGATAATATTTTCCACGGACATGGTCTTGCAAAGAGACTTCGTGCGGCAGCAACGAAAGAATCCGGCGCAACGGTATTCGGATACTACGTGGATGATCCGGAACGTTTCGGTGTGGTAGAGTTTGATGGAGATGGGAAAGCAGTTTCTATCGAGGAAAAACCGACACAGCCGAAATCGAACTATGCGGTAACGGGATTGTATTTCTATGACAGCCGCGTGGTTGAGTATGCAAAGAGTATCAAACCGAGTGCACGTGGAGAACTGGAGATTACGGATTTGAACCGGATTTATCTGGAAAACGGAGATTTGGAAGTGACACTTCTCGGACAGGGATTTACCTGGTTGGATACCGGTACACATGAGTCACTGGTGGACGCAACGAATTTCGTTCATACAGTGGAGACGCATTCTCACAGAAAGATTGCATGTCTGGAAGAGATTGCATATTTGAATGGCTGGATTACCAAGGAAGAATTACAGAAGTCTTGTGATTTGTATCAGAAAAATCAATACGGCAAGTATTTAAGAGACGTATTAGAAGGGAAGTATATAGATTAATTATGAAAGTAACAGAGACAAAGATTCCGGGTGTACTTGTTATTGAACCGGATGTACATGGTGACCATCGTGGTTATTTTATGGAAACCTATTCCACAAAGAAATATGAAGAAATTGGTATTACAACAACATTTGTGCAGGACAATATGTCTTTCAGCGCACAGAAAGGGACGCTCCGCGGACTGCATTTTCAGAATGCACCGATGGCACAGGCAAAACTGGTGTCTTGTACGAAGGGAACCGTGATTGACGTGGCAGTGGATATTCGAAAAGGAAGTCCGACTTACAAGCAGTGGGTTGCTGTGGAACTGAGTGCGGAGAATAAGAAGCAGTTCTTCATTCCGAGAGGATTTGCTCATGGGTTCCTGACATTGACAGACGATGTAGAGTTCCGGTATAAAGTGGACAATCTGTATTCAAAAGAACATGACAGAGGAATCCGCTATGATGATCCGACGATCAATGTGGACTGGGGCAGCCTTTTGAACGGTATTGAACCGATTCTGTCAGAGAAAGATACGACAGGACCGATTTTAGATAACAGCGATTGCAATTTTGTATATGAAGGAGAATAGTACTTATGAAGATTTTAGTAACAGGTGGAGCAGGTTTTATTGGTGGTAATTTTGTACACTATATGGTAGAAAAATATCCGGAAGATATGATTGTCAACCTGGATAAACTGACTTACGCAGGAAATTTGGAAACATGTAAACCGGTGGAAGGAAAGCCGAATTATAAATTTGTCAAAGGGGATATTGCAGACAGAGCATTTATCTTTGATTTGTTTGAAAAAGAGAAATTCGACGTAGTTGTAAACTTTGCAGCTGAATCTCATGTGGACAGAAGTATCGAAGATCCGGAGATTTTCGTAAAAACGAATGTTATGGGTACAACCACGCTTTTGGATGCTTGTAACAAATATGGTATTCAGAGATACCACCAGGTGTCAACCGATGAGGTATATGGAGATTTGCCGCTTGACAGACCGGATTTATTCTTTACGGAAACAACACCGCTTCACACATCAAGTCCGTACAGTTCTGCAAAAGCAGCCGCTGACTTATTTGTGCTGGCGTACCACAGAACATTTGGACTTCCTGTGACAATCAGCAGATGTTCCAATAACTATGGTCCATATCATTTCCCAGAAAAATTGATTCCGCT
>CAZXQK010000291.1:0-1878 GCA_964642785.1 uncultured Faecalimonas sp. | reverse complement strand
GATGGCCTGTAAGCAGGAAGGAAATCCGGATATGGTTTATAAATTTGCTTCTACATCGAAGATTAGTTTCCCGGGCTCCGGTATCGCTTCCATTGCGGCATCTACGGCGAACCTGGCAGATATCCGCAGGCAGATGACCATTCAGACCATTGGACATGATAAAGTGAATCAGCTTCGTCATGCACGTTTCTTCAAAGACATTCATGGAATCGTGGAACACATGAAGAAGCACGCTGAGATTTTACGACCGAAGTTTGAAGCAGTATTGGAAGTGCTGAACAGAGAACTTTCCGGATTGGAAATCGGAAACTGGATTGAACCGCGAGGCGGATACTTCATTTCTTTTGATGCACTGGAAGGCTGTGCAAAGGCTATCGTTGCAAAGGCGAAAGAAGCAGGCGTAGTGATGACTCCGGCAGGAGCGACCTTCCCATATGGAAAAGATCCGAAAGACAGCAATATCCGTATTGCACCGTCGTTCCCGACACCGGAAGAACTTTCCGTTGCGGCGGATATTTTTGTACTGAGTGTAAAATTAGTAAGTATTGATAAGATTTTAGGAGAAAAACAATGAGTAAAGTAAGAACAAGATTTGCACCTAGCCCGACAGGCAGAATGCATGTAGGAAACCTTAGAACGGCATTGTATGCATATTTGATCGCAAAGCATGAAGACGGAGATTTTCTGCTTCGTATTGAAGATACTGACCAGGAACGTTATGTAGAGGGGGCAGTGGACATCATTTACCGTACTTTGGAAAAAACAGGTCTGATTCATGACGAAGGTCCGGACAAGGACGGGGGATACGGACCGTATGTGCAGAGTGAGAGACAGGCAACCGGACTATATCTGGATTATGCGAAAAAACTGATTGCACAGGGTGATGCTTATTACTGTTTCTGCGATAAGGAAAGACTTGCCTCTTTGAAAAGTGAAGTAAAAGAAGGTGGAGAGGAAATCGTTGTTTACGATAAACACTGCCTGCATCTGAGCAAAGAGGAAATCGAAGCAAATCTGGCAGCAGGGAAACCGTATGTGATCCGTATCAATATGCCGACAGAAGGAACTACCACATTCCATGATGACATTTACGGAGATATTACCGTACCGAATGCAGAGTTGGACGATATGATCCTGATCAAATCAGACGGGTATCCGACCTACAATTTTGCAAACGTAATCGATGACCATCTGCAGGGAATTACCCACGTGGTGCGTGGAAACGAATACTTATCTTCCGCACCGAAATATAACAGATTGTATGCCGCATTTGGCTGGGATGTTCCGACTTATGTACACTGTCCGCTGATCACGGATGAGTCACATAAGAAATTAAGCAAACGCTGCGGACATTCTTCTTATGAAGATTTGGTAGAGCAGGGATATCTGACAGAAGCAATCGTGAATTACGTGGCACTTCTCGGCTGGAGTCCGGCTGACAATCAGGAGATTTTCTCATTGGAAGAATTAGTGAAAAACTTCGATTACCGTCATATGAGCAAGTCACCGGCAGTATTTGATACTGTCAAACTGAAATGGATGAACGGAGAGTACTTAAAGGCAATGGATTTTGATAAATTCTATGAGATGGCAAAGCCGTACATCCAAGAAGTGATCACGAAAGAGTATGATCTGAAGAAGATTGCCGCTATGGTAAAAACAAGGATTGAAGTATTTACGGACATCAAAGATCAGATTGATTTCTTTGAAGAACTTCCGGAGTATGATACGGCAATGTACACACATAAGAAGATGAAGACAAATGAAGAAACATCTTTGGAAGTGCTGAAAGAACTACTTCCGTTATTTGAAGCACATGATGATTATACAAACGATGCCCTTTATGAAGTGCTTCGCGGTTATGTGGAACAAAAAGGC
>CAZXQK010000290.1:0-1882 GCA_964642785.1 uncultured Faecalimonas sp. | reverse complement strand
ATGAAGGCCAGATGCGAAAAGGGACGACAAGACCATTTATTACTCATCCTTTGGAAGTGGGAAGGATTGTGGCGACTATGACAGACGATGAGGAAGTGATCTGTGCTGCCATTTTGCATGACACGATAGAGGACTGCATGCAGGTGACGGCTGACATCATCCGGCAGGAATTTACGGAGCGTGTGGCAGAGCTTGTTAAACAGGAAAGTGAAGATAAGTCAAAGACCTGGATGGAGCGAAAAAGTCACACCATTGCTCATTTGAAAGTGGCGCCTGTTGAGATACAGATGATTGGTCTGGCAGACAAATTGTCGAATATGCGGGACATCGACCGGGATTATCCGGAGTGTGGGGAAGCATTGTGGAACCGCTTTCGCATGAAGAACAAGCAGGTGATCGGCTGGTATTACAAGAGTATACAGGAGTCTTTAAAAGAAGCCATGGGACACACAGAGGCATATCGGGAATACTGTCAGCTGGTGGATAAAAATTTTTGAATATACAGGAGAAGAGATTGCAATGAAGAAGGTTCTTGCGATTGGAATGGGAGGTATAATGGGTTATGAAAAAGAAAGTGGTAGTATTAGGCGGAGGAACAGGTTCTTCTACGCTGCTTCGCGGGTTGAAAGAATTTCCGGTGGATTTGACAGCGATTGTGTCGGTTTGTGATGATGGAAGCAGTACCGGAGTTTTGCGGGAAGAATTTAGTATTCCTGCAGTTGGGGATATCCGAAGGGTGCTGGTTGCTTTATCGGAGACAGAACCTTTGGTAATGGAGTTATTTAACTATCGTTTTAACACGACAAGCGATTTGGACGGACACACGGTTGGCAATCTTCTTTTGACTGCTTCATCAGAGATAACGGGCAATCTTTCCGATGGTATTGAGGCGTTGAGTAAGGTGTTTAATTTAAAAGGAAAAGTCGTGCCGCTGACGGAAGAAAATGTTGTTCTCATGGGAGAAATGGAGGATGGAACCATTGTAGAAGGGGAACACCATATTACCGAATATGAGGGTGAAATCAAACGGGTTTATTATAAAGAAGAACCGGTTCCTTCGAGAGAAGCTGTAAAGGCATTAGAGGAGGCAGATTTGATCGTACTTAGCATGGGCAGTCTGTTTACAAGTATTATTCCGAATCTGATTTGTGACGGAATTATCCGTGCAATTGATCGCAGTCATGCGAAAATCATGTATGTCTGCAATATGGTGACACAGCCGGGCGAAACGGAAAACTTTAAGGTTTCCGATCATGTCAGACTGTTAAATCAGTATCTGGGAACGCATAAGCTGGATGTGGTACTGGCAAATAATGGGCTGATTGATGATGAAATGGCAAAAAGATATGGTTCGCTGGAACAAAAGGATCCGGTACAATTAGATTTCGAGCAGACGAAACAAATGGTAGATGTGGTTATTGCTGACAATTATGTAACAATAAAAAATAATTTGCTGCGCCATAATGTGTTAAAGCTTGGAATGCATATATTTGGCTATTTATTGGAGCAGGAAAAAGATGAAAGAGAATGATATGCGTGTAAGGGAAGGAAATGTATGCGAAAAAGAAAGCGAATAATGATAAGCTTCATCTTTGTGATGCTGCTGGCAGCTTGTGGGAAAAAGTCAGACAAAGCGATCATAGCAGAGACAGAAATGATAGATTTGTATGATAATACGGAAACAGAGCGTGTCGGGGAAAATCATACAGAGTTGTGTTTAGAAACGGAAAGTGAGCCAGAAATCACAGGAGAATATGACTTTACACTTTGCTTTGCAGGAGATATCAGTCTGGATGAAAATGCGGTGACGACTGCAAACTTGGATGCGAATGGCGGCGATATTTCAAAATGTATCTCACCGAAGCTGTTAGAGATTATGAGG
>CAZXQK010000289.1:0-1889 GCA_964642785.1 uncultured Faecalimonas sp. | reverse complement strand
ACCCTGACAGCGTCCCATCTGTGCACGAGTACGACGTTTTACTCCGTCCAGATCTCTGGCACCCGGATTGGTGTGAATCGCCTGCAGAATTTCTCCTTCCGTCACTGATTCGCAGCGACAGACAATCTTTCCATAAGACGGATTCTCCCGGATGATTTCATTCTTTTCTTCCATTGTTGCTTCCCGGAAGAAATGTTGTGATTTGCGGTATGGATTGTAACTTTCCTTCCGTCGCAGCTCCAATCCCTGCTCTTTTAAAAGTTCTGTTACATATTCTGCGATGGCCGGAGATGCACTTAATCCCGGCGACTCAATGCCTGCTACATTTACAAATCCCTTTTTCGGTGACCGGATAATAAAATCTCCGGTAGTTCCTGCCGCACGCAGACCGCAGAATGAGGTAATGGTCTGACCGAACGGAACATGCATCACATTTTCTCTTGCCTCTTTTATAATCTTTGCGAATCCTTCCGGTGTGGTGGATGTATCTTCTTTATCTGCGATATTTACCGAAGTCGGTCCTGCAAGCAGATTGCCATCCACAGTCGGAGTAACCAGGATCCCTTTTCCCATTTTAGAAGGGGTACGGAAAATCGTATGATGTACCAATGCCCCGCACTCTTTATCCATCAAAATGTACTCGCCTCTTCGCGGATGAATCAGGAACGAATTATCGCTAACCATAGAAGCAACACGGTCAGAATATAAACCTGCCGCATTCACAACATATTTCGTCTCTATCATTTCCTCTTTTGAGCAAACCTCAAAATATCCTTCCTTTTCATGGATTTCACACACTTCAAAATTCCGTTTCAATTCTGCTCCGTTATCCATGGCATTTCCCACTGCCGCTATGGTCAGTTCATAAGGACAGGTAATGGCTCCTGTCGGTGCATAAAGTGCTACGATCACATCCTCCGAAAGATTCGATTCTAACTGCTTCAGTTCCTCTTTTTCCAGTATCCGCAGTTCTTTCACTCCGTTTTCACAGCCTCGTGCATACAGTTCTTCAATGCTTGCCCGGTCTTCCTCATTGAATCCGATGACAAGGGAACCGTTTCTTTCATACTTCACACCCAGTTCCTTCGTCACTTTCGGCATCATCTGCGAACCTCTGACATTCAATCTTGCTTTCAGACTTCCTGTTTCCGCATCAAATCCTGCATGAACAATCGCCGAATTGGCTTTTGTCGCTCCCATAGCCACATCGTTTTCTTTTTCCGTGATACAGATTTTTAAATCATACGCAGACAATGTTCTGGCAATCATACCACCTACAACGCCTGCTCCAATAATCACAACATCGTACATTTCTTTTCACTCCTTGTAAATATCTCAATCATGACACTTGATTTTTTCTTCAAGTCCAGTATAATGAAATGAGCAATTATTTCAATATTTCAGTCACAAATAGGCAAATGTGCAGTTTTAATTGAAGTTCATTCAATAATTGCTCATTTTGATATTATCAGAGGAGAAACATCATGTATCGAAAAGAACGGGAACAACAGATTTTATATTTATTACAGGAACGTCGTGAAATGACTGTAGCCGAATTAAGCAAACTGCTGTTTGCAAGCGAATCCAGTATTCGTAGAGATTTGAGTTCTTTGGAATTAAACGGATTGGTAAAACGAAACCACGGAGGTGTAACCATCTTAGGCGACAATCCTTCCATTATTCCCTTTTCCAGTCGATTGCACTTTAAAATAGCTGAGAAAAAAAAGATGGCAAAAGAAGCACTTCAATTTGTGCAGGACGGACAGGTGATTTTTCTAGACCAGTCATCCAGTGCACTTTTTGTTGCCCATGAACTGGTAAATCGAAAACAGGTTACAATTCTTAAGTGAAGTATCACATTTTTAGCAGACAGAAAAAGAGCAGTTTCT
>CAZXQK010000288.1:0-1891 GCA_964642785.1 uncultured Faecalimonas sp. | reverse complement strand
AGACATATGGAAAAAAGTGTGGATTTGAAGTAGAAGTGTTGGAAAAGAAACGCTATCAAGGGCGGGAAATAAGCAGCACATATATCAAAGAATTGATGGCAGAGGGAAATGAAACACTGGCAAATCAATTACTGGGATATGAATATAAAAAATGTTTGACAATCTAATTTGGCTGTGGTATGATAACCGGGTGTGAAAACCGAGGTTCGGTAATCGGACACTCCAACCATTACTTAATCTTTGGGGATTTAAAAAGAGAAAAAGGAGGAATAAAGCATGATTTCTAAAGAAAAGAAACAGGCAATTATGGCAGAATATGCCAGAACAGAAGGCGACACAGGTTCTCCGGAAGTTCAAGTAGCTGTGCTGACAGCAAGAATTAATGAATTAACAGAACACTTTAAGGCTAATCCAAAGGATCACCACTCAAGACGCGGTCTTCTGAAAATGGTAGGTCAAAGACGTGGTTTGCTTGCATATCTTAAGAAAACAGATATCGAAAGATACCGTTCTTTGATTGAAAGATTAGGCTTAAGAAAGTAATTTTTAACAGACAACATACAGACACACAACAACAGGAAACTGACATTTTGTCAGTTTCTTTTTATGTTAAAATCATGAAATACACTTGCCGATTCTCACGGAACGTGGTAAAGTTTTGAGTATACTTGGCGAGAGGAGAAACTCACATGAATAAAGTACCGTTTGTGACAAAAGAAAAAATAGATGAGATAATAAAAGAATATCCCACACCATTTCATTTATACGATGAAAAAGGGATTCGCAAGAATGCAGAGGCAGTGAAAAAAGCATTTGCGTGGAACAGGGGATTCAAGGAATATTTTGCAGTCAAGGCAACACCGAATCCGTTTTTGATCAATATATTGAGAGAATATGGCTGTGGCTGTGACTGTTCTTCTTATACAGAATTAATGCTTTCGGAAGCAATGGGAGTGGTCGGGAAAGACATTATGTTTTCGTCTAATGCAACTCCTGCAAAAGAATTTGAATATGCAGATAAATTAGGGGCAATCATTAATTTAGATGATTTTACGCACATTGATTTTCTGGAAAAGACTATCGGTCATATTCCGGAAACCATCAGCTGTCGCTATAATCCGGGCGGACTGTTTAAAATCAGTAATGATATCATGGACAATCCGGGTGATGCAAAATATGGCATGACAACAGAACAACTTTTTGAAGCGTTTAAGGTCTTAAAAGAAAAAGGTGCAAAACACTTTGGTATTCACGCATTCTTGGCAAGTAATACGGTAACGAACGAATATTATCCGATGCTTGCAAAAGTACTGTTTGAAGTGGCAGTAAAACTGCAGAAAGAGACAGGTGCACACATTCAGTTTATTAATCTTTCAGGTGGAATCGGGATTCCGTATCGTCCGGAGCAGGAGGCGAATGACATCTACGCCATCGGTGAAGGCGTAAGACAGGTGTATGAAGAAGTTCTGGTGCCTGCAGGCATGGGCGATGTGGCGATTTATACAGAGTTGGGACGTTTTATGATGGGACCTTACGGCTGTCTTGTGACAAAGGCGATCCACGAAAAGCATACGCACAAAGAGTATATCGGCTGCGATGCGTGTGCGGTTAATTTGATGCGTCCGGCGATGTATGGGGCATATCATCACATTACCGTTATGGGAAAAGAGAACGAACCGTGTGACCATATGTATGATATTACAGGTTCTCTTTGTGAAAACAATGATAAATTTGCCATTGACCGCATGCTGCCGAAGATTGACATGGGAGATGTGTTAGTGCTTCATGACACCGGTGCACATGGATTTTCCATGGGATACAATTATAATGGAAAATTAAAATCAGCAGAACTTCTTTTGAAAGAAGACGGAAGTGTACAACTGATACGGAG
>CAZXQK010000287.1:0-1903 GCA_964642785.1 uncultured Faecalimonas sp. | reverse complement strand
ATTATCACTGATTCTCTTTATTGCGATGATATATTTTATCGCAAGCAGAAGAACAAGACATGAAGGAAGAAAGCGTAAGGCGGCAAAACGTTTGGAAAAACAGAGAGCAAAAGAAAACAGGTGATTGTATAAAAATGCGGAGCCTTGGAAAGAAAAGTAATATAGAGGTTGCTGTGGAACGAGTTCTGGAGAATAGGGTGAGAGAATTGCTGAAGATACCGGTTCGAAGCGGAAATGTGCAGGCAAGGTAAGAACGTAACAATGCCGATTGGTTTCAAATGATAGATGTTTTTGTTTATACTATAGATTTTTGGAGGTGTTTATGCAGGATACAGAAAAAATCTTTGAACTTCATTCCGAATATGCCCCTACCGGAGATCAGCCACAGGCAATCGAAGCACTTGTAAAAGGTTTTAAAGAGGGCAATCAGTGCCAGACTTTGCTTGGAGTTACTGGCTCTGGTAAAACCTTCACTATGGCAAATGTCATAGCTAAATTAAATAAACCGACTCTGATCATTGCACATAACAAAACTCTCGCAGCACAGCTCTATGGTGAGTTTAAAGAATTCTTCCCTAACAACGCAGTGGAATATTTTGTATCTTATTACGATTACTATCAGCCGGAGGCATATGTTCCTTCGTCTGATACTTATATTGCAAAAGATTCTGCCATTAATGATGAGATTGATAAACTGCGGCATTCCGCTACAGCGGCACTTTCGGAACGACGGGATGTTATTATTGTAGCCAGTGTGTCCTGTATTTACGGACTTGGTTCACCGATTGATTATCAGAAGATGGTGATTTCGCTTCGTCCGGGCATGATAAGAGACAGGGATGAAGTGATTCGGAAATTGATTGACATTCAATATGATCGGAATGAGATGGATTTTAAGCGTGGCACATTCCGGGTACGTGGAGATGTATTGGAGATTTTTACGGCTGCGTCTGAACAATATGCGATCAGGGTGGAATTTTTCGGTGATGAAGTGGACAGAATTACAGAGATAGATGTGCTGACAGGAGAGATGAAGAGTGCCCTTGACCATGTGGCGATTTTCCCGGCTTCCCATTATGTGGTTTCTCCGGAAAGTCTGAATCGGGCAACCCATGCCATTGAGGAAGAGTTGGAAGAACGGGTGCGTTACTTTAAGAGTGAAGACAAATTATTGGAAGCACAGCGTATTGAGGAACGGACGAATTTTGACATTGAAATGATGCGGGAAACCGGGTTCTGTTCCGGAATTGAAAATTATTCCAGACATTTAACCGGACTTAAGGCAGGACAGCCGCCACATACGCTGATTGATTATTTTCCGGAGGATTTTCTGATTATGATTGATGAGTCTCATATGACAATTCCGCAGCTTGGGGCTATGTATTCCGGTGACCAGTCGAGAAAGTCTACGCTGGTAGATTATGGATTTCGTCTGCCGTCAGCGAAGGACAACCGTCCACTGAATTTTAGCGAGTTTGAAAGCAAGGTAAATCAGATGCTTTTTGTATCTGCGACTCCGGGAAAATATGAGGAACAGAATGAACTGCTTCGTGCGGAACAGATTATCCGACCGACGGGGCTTTTGGATCCGGTGGTTGAGGTGCGGCCGATTGAGGGACAGATTGATGATTTGATTGGTGAGGTGCGTAAGGAGATTGCGAATAAGAATAAGGTTCTGATCACAACCCTTACCAAACGTATGGCGGAGGACTTGACGGACTACATGCGGGAACTTGGCATACGGGTGAAGTATCTGCACTCAGATATTGATACCCTGGAGCGGACAGAAATTATCCGGGATATGCGTCTGGATGTGTTTGATGTACTGGTGGGTATTAACCTGCTGCGAGAGGGACTGGATATTCCGGAGATTTCACTGGTGGCAATTCTGGATGCGGATAAG
>CAZXQK010000286.1:0-1918 GCA_964642785.1 uncultured Faecalimonas sp. | reverse complement strand
CGAATCCACCATGTGGCATACGTACTGAACTTAAATCCTTTCTGATAATCAAATTTCTCCACCGCCTTGATAAGACCTAAATTTCCTTCCTGAATCAAATCCAGAAATAACATGCCACGTCCCACATAACGTTTTGCAATACTTACTACCAATCGAAGATTCGCTTCCGCAAGACGTTTCTTTGCATCCTCATCGCCCTCTGCCATACGTTTTGCAAGTTCGATTTCCTCGTCTGCACTCAAAAGCGGAACCTTACCGATTTCCTTCAAATACATACGAACCGGGTCTTCGATGCTGATTCCATCCGGAACAGACAAGTCAATCTTCTCCATGTCCACTTCCATATCATCGTCGTCGGAGGCAAGCATCAGTTCAATATCATCCGGCAGATCCTCCTCCTCTGCATTCACAGGAATCCTAAGCACATCTACCCCCTGTGCCTCCAAATACTCGAAAATCTTATCCATCTGTTCTGCTTCCAGCTCCATGTCTGAGAAAACATCATTGATTTCCTGGATTTCAAGAACATTTTTCTTCTTTTTTCCAAGCGCAACCAGTGTCTTTAATTTTTCCTCAAATTTCATAGCTTGTTCTTCCATGTAGTAATATCCTCCATAACTTGTTTATATTTTATCCCTAATCAATAGAAATATGCAATTTCTGTAAATCCTGCAAAGCCCGCTTCGCTTCCATCACTTTCTGAAGCCCTGCAATATCTGAAGCATCCCAATTCTTTGTCGCCTCATCCACACTATTCGTCTTCACACGAATAATCGTTTCCTTGAGAGCCTTCTCCTCCTCCGTCTTCGTTTCCAGTTTTTGGATCTTCGTGTGGAACAAAGACGCAACTTCACGGTGTTCTTCCTCATCCGTAAAATGATTCATCACCTTTGCCGGATTGATTTCACCCGCTTCATATTGCTCATACAATATCTTTGCAACCGTCTTATATAAATCCTTTGTGAAATCATTCGGTGTAATATACTTTTTAATCTGTGCAAAAATCTGATCACTCTCGATAATCCATGTCAGCAAAATCTTCTGTGACTGTACATTTCCATCTTCCCTGTTCTTCTCTTTCACCACAGTCTGCTTCGCTCTCGTTGCAGGGGCAGCCTGTCCCAGTTGTATCGCTGTCGCAGCAACACGCTGTCTTAGATCTTCCACCCGAATATGATACTTTTCCGCAACTGCTTCTATATAAGTATTGCGTTCCAAATTATCGTCAAACTCCGTCAGCCGCTTCGCCGCCGCCCGATAGAATTCCGTCTTCCCCTCCGGCGAATGCATATCAAAATCGCGCTCTAATATTTCTAAAGAAAATAAAAATCCGTTTCTCGCCTTCTGAATCCGTTCTTCAAATACCTCACAGCCCAGATTTTTTATAAATTCATCCGGGTCCTTATACGGATCCATGCGAATCACCTTTGCCGTAATTCCGGCATCCTTCAAAATCGGCATCGCACGGAGTGCCGCTTTCGTCCCTGCCTCGTCACTGTCAAATGTCAGATACACCTCGTTGACATACCGCTTGATCAACGATGCATGCCCCGGTGTAAATGCCGTTCCAAGAGAAGCAACCGCATTCGTAAATCCTGCCTGATGCAGAGCAATCACATCCATATATCCTTCGCACAACAAAAAATAATTCTTTCGGGATGTTCTCGCCCGATTCAGTCCGTACAGATTCCGGCTCTTGTCAAACACAACCGTTTCCGGCGAGTTTAAATACTTTGGCTCACCCTTTCCCATCACACGTCCGCCAAATCCGATTACCCGGCTGTTAGCATCCATGATCGGGAACATCACACGATTCCAAAACTTATCATACACACCATTTCTCTCATTGATGCTGATCAACCCTGCCTTCATCAAAAGTTCGTCCGAATATCCTTGCAACTTTAAATACTGATACAAA
>CAZXQK010000285.1:0-1935 GCA_964642785.1 uncultured Faecalimonas sp. | reverse complement strand
AGCAGATGATGGCAAGTGAGCGAAAGATGATTGACAAAGCGTATGCAGGGGATGTGATTGGTATCTTTGACCCGGGCATTTTCTCCATAGGAGATACGCTGACGAATTCACCGGGGAAGTTTGCATATGAAGGAATCCCGACTTTTGCACCGGAGCATTTTGCGAGAGTGCGTCAGATGGATACGATGAAGCGTAAACAGTTTATCAAGGGGATTAACCAGATTGCACAGGAAGGTGCCATTCAGATTTTTCAAGAGTATAATACCGGCATGGAAGAAATCATTGTCGGTGTGGTAGGTGTGCTACAGTTTGACGTATTGAAATATCGTCTGGAAAATGAGTACAATGTGGATATCAAGTTAGAACCGCTGCCATACGAACATATCCGCTGGATTGAAAATGAGGATATTAATTTGGATAAACTGGTTGGAACGTCGGATATGAAGAAGATTAAGGACTTGAAAGACAGACCATTATTATTGTTTATAAACAGTTGGAGTGTGCGAATGACGCTGGAGAGGAACGAAGGATTAATTTTGTCAGAATTTGGACGCTCATAAACTGGTGAAAGTTTCTATTTGCAAATAGACATAAATTTGTTATAATAAGGAACATAGTAAACCAAACTAGGAGGTTTTAAGTTATGGGAAAAGAAGTACGCAATGATTATACAATACAATTAGAGAATGATCGCGGAGAGATTGTGATCGCAGATGAGGTGATCGCTGTTATTACAGGTCTGGCTGCCATGGAGGTGGAAGGAGTTGCTTCCTTAGCCGGCAATGCGACAAGAGAACTGATTAGTAAGATCGGAATTAAGACATTATCAAAGGGCGTGAAGGTGGATGTGCTGGACGATGTGGTGACAGTGGATGCTGCACTGAATTTAAAATATGGTTTTAATGTCAGAACTGTTTCCGGACAGGTACAGGAAAAGGTAAAGGCTGCGATAGAGACCATGACAGGATTAAAGGTTGCGGATGTTAATATTCGTGTAGCAGGAATTGAAGTGAATGCATAAGGATGTGTAAGGAATCTCGCAAGAGGTTCCTTATTTGCATAAATATACATAATTCGTTGCCAAGACTTGCTTATTTGTAGTATAATGGTAAGAAGTTTGAAAGAAAACGTGAAACTTAAGGAGAAGCAGAGTATGAGTAGAACAGAACTTAGAGAGCATATCTTCAGAATGTTATTCCGCATCGAGTTTAACAGTGCGGAGGAGATGAATGAACAGGAAAGATTTTATTTCGAAGAACTGGAAGAAGCAGCGGGGAAAGATCAGGAATATATTTTAGAAAAGTACAGAGCCATCGTTGCTAAGAAAGAAGACATCGATGCTCTTTTAAATGAAGTGTCAGAGGGATGGAAGACGTCAAGAATGAATCGGGTAGACCTTACGATTTTACGCCTTGCTGTCTATGAGATACAGTGGGATGAGGATGTCCCGACCGGAGTTGCCATCAATGAGGCAGTAGAACTGGCGAAAAGATACAGCGGTGATGAAGGACCGTCTTTTGTAAACGGAATTTTGGCGAAAGTAGTAAAGTAGGATAGATTCATGCACAATGTATATTCTGTAAAACAGGTGAATGCCTATATAAAAAATATGTTTACGCAGGATTTTATGCTGAACCGTATTTATATCAAAGGTGAGGTTTCTAACTGTAAGTATCATACGTCGGGGCACATTTATTTTTCTTTGAAAGATGAATCGGGCTCCATGGCATGTATCATGTTTGCAGGGCAAAGGGGCGGTCTTGCCTTTCGGATGAAGGACGGACAGCAGGTGATTGTACTTGGGAATGTTACCACATATGAGCGTGACGGAAAGTATCAGCTTTATGCAAAGGAGATTTTGCTGGACGGAGCAGGACTTTTGTATGAAAAGTTTGAAGCATTGAAAAAAGAGTTGGAAGAAATGGGTATGTTCGC
>CAZXQK010000284.1:0-1939 GCA_964642785.1 uncultured Faecalimonas sp. | reverse complement strand
GGGATTAATTGAAGGAGCGTCGCAGGGAATCGGTCTTGGACATGAATTTTTGCGTCATATTGAACGCACGAAGATGATGATTCACGTGGTGGATGCTGCATCCTCTGAAGGACGTGATCCGATTGCTGACATTTATGCGATCAATGCAGAATTAAAAGCGTATAATGAAGAAATTGCAACGAGACCACAGGTCATTGCCGCAAATAAAACGGATTTGATTTATGCAGGCGATGAAGACCCGGTAGAGAAGATTCGTGCCGAATTTGAGCCACAGGGAATGAAAGTGTTTGCGATTTCCGGAGTTTCCGGCGAAGGAATCAAGGAACTTCTTTACTATGTGAATGAGCAGTTGAAGACATTGGATCAGACACCGGTTATGTTTGAACAGGAATATTTCCCGGAAAATGAACTGATTCACGTAGATTTACCGTATACAGTGGAAGTGGACGAAGACGGTATGTATGTTGTGGAAGGTCCGAAGATTGAAAAGATGCTTGGATACACCAATTTGGATTCTGAAAAAGGATTTGCATTCTTCCAGACGTTCCTGAAAGAAACAGGTATTTTGGAAAAATTAGAAGAAGCAGGCATACAGGAAGGCGATACGGTTCGCATGTATGGTCTGCAGTTTGATTATTACAAATAGAGGAGAAGATAGAAAATGAATTCAAAACAAAGAGCTTATTTAAGAAGTCTTGCCATGACGATGGATCCGATTTTTCAGATTGGGAAATCCAGTCTGACACCGGAATTTACAGATGCAATCAAAGAAGTATTAGATACAAGAGAATTAATTAAAATCAGTGTCCTGCAAAACTGCGTGGACGATCCGAAAGAACTTGCGCAGATGTTGGCTGAGCGTACACGTTCTGAGGTCGTGCAGGTTGTAGGTAAGAAAATTACATTGTATAAAGAAGGAAAAGACGAGAAAAAGAAAATCGTTTTACCGGAGAAAAAATGAGAAAAATAGGAATTATGGGAGGAACCTTTGATCCGATTCACAATGGACATCTTATGCTTGGCGAGTATGCAAAAGCGAGGTTTTGCTTAGATGAAATCTGGTTTATGCCAAATGGGAATCCTCCTCATAAATGTAATGAATCCATTACTGCAACAACAAATCACAGGGTGGAAATGGTACGACTTGCAATTGCAGACAGAGCAGGATTTGTCCTGCAGCCTTATGAAGTGGAAAATGAAGATGTACACTATTCCTATCTGACGATGGAACATTTTAAAAAAATATATCCTGATGCGGAATTTTACTTTATTATCGGTGCGGATTCCCTGTTTTCCTTAGAACGGTGGAAATGTCCGGAACGGTTGGTAAAGACCTGTATTTTGCTTGCAGCATATCGGGATGGCAGGGATACTGATGAAATGCAGGAACAGATTGCATTGCTGAATCAAAAATATGATGCAGATATCCGGCTGCTTCAAACACCGAAGGTGGATGTTTCCTCGACAGATATACGAAATCGTTTAAAAATTGGTGAAGCGATTTCCAGTATGATTCCGGAGACTGTATTACAATATATTAACAGGCATCATCTGTATACCGACGAATTGACACCTATTAGAAGTCAGGTGCGACAGCATCAAAAAAAATCCCGCTTCGTACACACCCTTGGGGTGGCCGAGACGTCAGTTCGTCTGGCAGAGCGTTATGGCGCAGACAAAAAAAAAGCCGAAATCGCAGGACTATTACACGACTGTGCTAAAGAATTGTATCCGGGACTTTTACATGCTTCGGAAGGTGCAAAACTGGCACAGTCAGAGTATGGTATAGAAGATAAAGAAATTTTAAATGCCATTCGCTGGCATACAACAGGATGTCCGGAGATGACATTACTGGATAAGATTATCTATGTTGCAGATTATATCGAGCCAAATCGCTCTCAGGCACCGAATTTGGACGAAATAAGGCGTTTAGCAATGA
>CAZXQK010000283.1:0-1946 GCA_964642785.1 uncultured Faecalimonas sp. | reverse complement strand
ACTTTCTTTCCTTTTAAATCCAGTTGTTTCAATGCGGCAACCGTAAGAAGTCCGGAATTTTCCACAATCATCTTATGATTTTCAACCATGTCAAGGAATGCTCCGATAAGTTCATCATCTTCTACAGTCAACATCATATCTACATATTCTTTTGCGTACCGGAAACTGTTTGTACCAACTGTTTTTACGGCAGTACCGTCGGCAATGGTATTTGCACTTTCAAGAGTAACTACTTCTCCTGCTTCCAAAGAAGCCGACATACTGGCTGCCTCTATCGGTTCCACACCAATCACCTGAATCTTTGGATTTAACATTTTTGCAAGAGCAGCCACACCGCTGACGAGTCCGCCACCTCCGACTGGTGCAAGTATGTAGTCCACAGTTGGTAATTCCTGTACGATTTCCATTGCAATCGTGCCTTGACCCGTGATCACGTCATCATCATCAAAAGGATGCACAAATGTATATCCATTTTCTTCAGCCAGTTTGTTTGCCATCTCACAGGCATCGTCATACACATCTCCGTAAAGCACAACTTCAGCACCATATGCTTTCGTGCGATTCACTTTGATAAGCGGTGTAACCGTCGGCATGACAATCGTTGCCTTACAGCCAAATTCTTTCGCTGCATAAGCAACACCCTGCGCATGATTTCCTGCTGAAGCGGTAATAATCCCTTTGGCACGTTCTTCCTCCGTCAGGGTACTGATCTTATAATACGCTCCCCGAAGTTTGTATGCACCGGTATGTTGCATATTTTCCGGTTTCAGATAAACCTTTCCACCGGTCTGCTCACTTAAATATTCACTATACACCAATTTCGTCGGCTTCGTGACCTTCTTTACAACTTCACTTGCCGCCTCAAATTTATCTAACGTCAACATAACTTCCTCCCATTATTCTTCTGTTGTAAATAATGCGTTCACAAAATCATCTGAACAAAACTTCTGCAGATCATCTATACTTTCTCCCACCCCGATATATTTTACCGGAATGCCAAGTTCAGCCTGAATGGCAACCGCAATACCGCCTTTTGCCGTTCCGTCCATCTTGGTCAGAACCACACCGCTGATATCTGTGACCTCCTGAAATTCTCTTGCCTGTGCAAGGGCATTCTGCCCGGTCGTTCCGTCCAGTACGATCAATGTTTCACGATAACTTTCCGGATATTCTCGCTCTAACACACGATTGATTTTCCGCAGTTCTTCCATCAGATTTTTCTTATTGTGCAATCGTCCTGCCGTATCCACCAGCAGCACATCTGCTTTTCGGGATTTGGCAGCAGCCACTGCATCGTATACAACGGCAGCCGGGTCAGAACCTTCCTGACCACCAATGAAATCTGCATCGGAACGGTTTGCCCATTCTTTCAATTGTTCGCCGGCAGCCGCACGAAAGGTATCCGCCGCCGCAAAAACAACCTTCTTTCCCTGTGCCCGAAGTTTTCCCGCAAGTTTTCCAATAGTCGTCGTCTTCCCGACTCCGTTCACACCGATAACCAGTACAACAGAGGTCTGATTTTCGAATTCATACGCTGCTTCTCCGACATCCATCTGTTCTTTGATGCTGTCGATCAACAGTTGTTTACACTCCGCAGGTTCTTTGATGTGATCTTTCTTCACTTTTTCTTTTAAATCTTCAATGATGTTCATTGTGGCATGCACGCCCAAATCACCCATGATCAATATTTCTTCCAGTTCTTCATAGAAATCATCATCGATATTGGAAAAGCCATGAAACACACTGTCAATCCCCGATACAATCTGATTCCTCGTTTTTGACAAGCCTGTTACCAGGCGTTTAAAAAAACCTTTCTTTTCTTCTGACATACAGCCTCCTAATCATCCAGTTCATGTTCTAGTAAATCGACGGAAACCAGGGCAGAAACCCCTTTTTCCTGCATGGTAATACCATACAGACGGTCTGCAGCCGTCATGGTACCTTTT
>CAZXQK010000282.1:0-1950 GCA_964642785.1 uncultured Faecalimonas sp. | reverse complement strand
CGTCTAAAATCCGCCGAAACAACTCCGGAAGCGGAGCGATAAACTGCTGCCCGTTTTCGCCCGGCATTTCCAGCCGGTAGGCATGAAGCAGTTGACTTTCCAACTGATACTTCTCTTTGTAGCGCTCGTTTATCTTCCGGTTTCCATATTTATAATCTCCGATGATCGGGTGTCCGACGGAAGATAAATGGGCACGAATCTGATGGGTTCTTCCCGTAATCAGATGCACTTCCAATAAAGTAACTTTCCCGTTTGACCAGAGCGGTTCATACTCAGTTTCAATCGGAAGACTGTCCGTTTCTTTCATCTGCGATATCTTTACTTTATTTGTGTTTTCGTCTTTTGTCAAATAACCTTTGATATATTCTTTCTTTGCAATATGACCTGCAACAAGACAGCGATAATACTTCTTCAATGAACGCTCTTTAAACAATTCCCCCATGGTCTGAAGTCCATGCAGACTTTTCCCCGCAACCACAAGTCCGCTTGTATTTCTGTCCAACCGGTTGCAAATAGACGGTTTGAACGCACGAAGCTGCTCTTTCGTAAGCTGTCCGCTGTCAATCAGATACGAGATCAGATGTTCCACTAATGAAACATCCTTCGTCTCCGCTTTTTGTGACAGCATTCCGACCGGCTTATTGACCAGCAAAATATCTTCATCCTCATAGATGATATCTAATGATGTGTGCGTCCGTACAACCTCTGTTTTTGAAAATTTTTCTATGGTTTCATCAGCAAGGAACAGTTTGATGGAATCCCCTACTGCAAGTTTCTCATTTCCGGTTGCCTTCTTACCATTTAAAATAATATTCTTTTTTCTTAACATTTTATATAGAAAACTTTTTGGTGCTTCATTTAAATATTTCACCAAAAGTTTGTCAAAACGCTGCCCCGCTTCATTTGCACTTACTATGATTTCCTGCATATTCTCTCCATTATAATGAAAGATTTAAAAGCAATCGGCGAATCATTTCCTCGCCCTCTGCTTCTGTCTCTAACTGTTTCATCTCGTCTACCCGTTTCAAATACGACGCGTAGTTATCATAAATCTTTACCGATATATTCGTAAAACGATTGGCACGCAAATACTTTTTGATATGCTCTGCCGTTCCGTTGGTATCGATTTTTTGCCTTGATGTGTACCCGCAGATAGTATTTCCTGCAATCACAATGCTGTCTACCGGCATGATTTTCTTCTCGCTGGTAAACACCATATCATAGACTTTGGTTAAATCGCTGCCTTTTTCCTCAATTTCACGTACCATATCTTCTCCAACGGAATGATGCGGTATCAGCATAATCCACTCTACCAACGCCTTCGATGCCGGAAGACAGCCAAGAATGGCGACCACCGTAAGCAGATTTAACCGGTCACCGGTCTGCCAGATACCAAGTAATAACAAGGCTATGGATAACCCGAATTCTGTCAGTGTTTTTATCGCTACATTTCGTTTTCTTCGACGGATATATCCCGCTTCACCTTTTTTTTCTTTCATCCTCTGCTACCTCTTTTTCTTATGCACATTGCGAATTGCCTTTTTCTTCTTAGGCACAGCCTTTTTTGTCTCCGTTTTTGCCTGATACGATTTTCCGTATCGCTTATCCTGTCTCGGACGAATCAGGCAGTGTTTCTCATATCCGACCAAATCCATGCGGTCTGCCGCCTGTAGTGCTTCTAGTACCAAATCATAATTCTTCGGATTCCGATATTGGATCAGAGCCCGCTGCATGGCTTTTTCATGCGGATTTTTCGGCACATACACCGGCTCCATGGTTCTTGGATCTACCCCTGTATAATACATACAGGTAGAAATGGTCGATGGTGTCGGATAAAAATCCTGCACCTGCTCCGGCATATATCCCAAATCTCTCAGATATTCCGCCAAAGCGACCGCCTCTTTCAGCGTTGACCCCGGATGAGAAGACATCAAATACGGTACCAAAAAC
>CAZXQK010000281.1:0-1983 GCA_964642785.1 uncultured Faecalimonas sp. | reverse complement strand
GGCGGCATTGGCTTACCTGATGTTTAACTTGTTTACACCACCATGTTTTGCAGCACTTGGTGCCATGAACTCTGAAATGCAGGATAAGAAATGGCTGTGGGGCGGTATCGCACTGCAAATGGGAACAGGTTATACAGTCGGATTCCTGGTATACCAGATTGGTACATTGATTACGACAGGAAGTCTCGGAGCAGGATTCCTCGGCGGACTGATTGCAGTATTAGTCATGGTTGGTATCGTTGTATGGCTGATTCGCAAATCAGATGCCAGATTAAAAGCAGAATATGCATTGAAAAAGTAAGGAGTTGTTCGTATGGCAGATATCATTGTTGGAGTCATTCTCGTGGCTGTGATTGGTGCAGCAGTAGTTTACATAAGAAAAGCAAAGAAAAAAGGTGTGAAATGCATCGGCTGTCCGTCCGGTTGTAACTGTGGTGGAAGTTGCAGTTGCCATACAGACGAACAATAAAATGTAGTGCAATCTCAGTGAATTGGGGTTGCACTTTTTTTGTGCTTTACACAAAATTTAACAAGTGTCTTGTCAGATGAATTGTCAAGTGCTATAATATTGCCTGTTAGCGAAAAAAGAGGAGGCAAAAAGAGTGATAGCAGAGAAAATTCAGCAGTTAAAGAAAGAAAAGAATGCCATTATCTTAGCACACTACTATGTACCGGACGAAGTACAGGCAGTTGCGGATTATATAGGGGATTCTTTTTTTCTGAGCAAAGTGGCAAGGGAAACAACAGCAGAGATTATCGTACTTTGCGGTGTTTCCTTTATGGGGGAAAGTGCAGCTATCTTAAATCCGGACAAAAAGGTACTGATGCCGGATTTACAGGCGGATTGTGCGATGGCACATATGGTAGAGTTAGAGAAGATTGCAGAGTACAGGGAAATGTATGAGGATTTGGCGGTTGTGTGTTACATCAATTCCACTGCGGAGATCAAAACCCATTCTGACGTATGTGTGACATCAGCAAATGCAGTGAAGGTAGTGAGAAATTTACCGAACAAACATATTTTCTTTATACCGGACGGAAATCTGGGACGTTATGTGAAGGAACAACTGCCGGATAAGGAGATACTTTTAAATGACGGATACTGCCCGATTCATGCGGCGGTTCAAAAAGAGGATGTATTGGAGCAAAAGAGAAAACATCCGGATGCGAAATTTCTGGTACATCCGGAGTGCACGAAAGAAATTTTGGATTTGGCGGATTACATAGGAAGTACCTCCGGTATTATCCGATTTGTTGCGGAAGATGGCGGAGAGGAATACATCATTGGAACGGAAACAGGTGTCTTTTATGAATTGCAGAAGGAGAATCCTGAGAAACGGTTTTATACCATGCAGAAACCGCCAGTTTGCGCAGATATGAAATCCATTACGTTGCCCAAGGTGTTGGAGGTACTGGAGAAAGAGAATCATGTAGTGACAGTAGAGGAAACAGTGCGGCAAAAAGCATTGCTTCCATTAGAAAGGATGTTGGAACTGGCAAAATGAAAACAGATATTTTAATTGCAGGAAGCGGGTGTTCCGGGCTTTACTGTGCACTCAATCTTCCGAGGGAGAAACAGATTACCATTATTACAAAATCCGATGCGGAAAGTAACGATTCCTTTTTGGCACAGGGCGGAATGTGTATGTTAAAGGACGAGTCCGATTATGAGAGTTTTTTTGTGGATACACTAAAAGCAGGTCATTATGAAAATGATAAAACATCTGTAGAGATTATGATTCGTTCCTCGAAAGAGGTGGTAGAGGACTTGGTGAAGATGGGAGCCGGGTTTCAGAAGGATGAGCAGGGAAATTTTGTCTTTACAAGAGAAGGGGCACATTCGGACAAGCGGATTATTTATCATGAAGATGTGACAGGCAAAGAGATTACAAGCACCCTGCTTCAAGAGGCAAAACAGCGTGACAATATTACCATATATGAGCACACAACCTTGCTTGATATTATCGAACAGGAAAATGTATG
>CAZXQK010000280.1:0-1995 GCA_964642785.1 uncultured Faecalimonas sp. | reverse complement strand
CGCTGATTTTTCTGTTTGCATATGCGGTTTATTGGATGCTGAAAAAAGGAAAATGGGATTGGAAGAGCATCCTGATATTTGCCATACCGGTGCTGCTTAGTGGCTTTTTATTACTTCCGACTGCGTATACGTTACTGACAAACGGAAGGAGTGGTTCAGAATCGGAACAGATGATGGACCTTCTTGTTCCGTCTTTGGAAGAAACGTTCTACAGTCCGTACAGCATGGGGCTTTCGGCAGTCATGATGGCAGCGGTTATTGGAAATCTGATTTGCAAACGTCGAAAAAGGGAAGACATATTCTTGAATCTGTTTGCTGCATTTGTTCTTCTTTGTCCGTCGTTTATGTATGCACTAAACGGAATGCTGTATGTCAGAGGAAAGGTGCTGATTTCCTGCGCAGTCCTGTTTTTGTATCTGCTCTGCAAATTTTGGGAGCATATGGAACAAGGTGATATTCTGCTTAAGAAGACATTTCTTTGGTCATTTTTGATTGTGAGCTTACTTATAGTACTTCGCAGGGACAACTGGAAGATCGGACTGATTTTACTGTTGGAACTTGGAGTGCTGTTCGCGTTTGGCAACTATAAAAAGACATGGTATCTTTGTCCGCTACTTTGTACTTTTGCAATGACCTGTCTGGTACACACGAGTGAAACGTATGTGACGGTGGAAGGGTTTCAGAACTTATATTCCAAGGAAGCGGAGAAACTTTTAGAAGAGACTGAGGAAGGCAATTATCGCACTCAGTTGTTGTACCGGGAAAAGGATACGGCAAATCGAATCTATGGCGGAAACTATTTTGGAACAGCCGTATATTCTTCTACAGCCAACGAATGGTATCAGAGTTTCTACGAGTCGGAACTTGGGAATAACATCCGCTACCGGAACTGTTTTATCATGGCCGGAACAAGGAGTGAATTGTTTTATGATTTTATGGGAACCAGATATATGATCAGTGACAAAGACCCGGGACTTTATTATGAACCAATTGCAAAAGGGGAGCATCTGACTTTATATGAAAATGTTACAGCGTGTCCGTTAGTTTATCAAAGTAAGCAGGCGGATACGTTAGAACAATACCGGAAAGCGTTTATAAAGAAAGAAGTGACAGATCACTATGTATTTCAGCAAAAGAAGAAGGAAAACTACACTATTTTTCTGGATGAATCTTACCGGAACAAACTGGTGTATCTGTCCTTTGAATTGGTAAATGAGGGAGCATATGAAAATAAACGTGATGTCAGCATTACCATTAACGGTGTCAAAAATAAACTGACGAAAAAACATGCCTTATATTATAACGGAAATACCTGCTTTCGGTATATAATTTCCATGGAGGATACGGTTGAACTTCAGGTGGAGATTACAAAAGGGGCATATGATATTCAAAATCTGAAGTTATATACCGCTGAGAAAATCGTGACAGGGTATAACGAAGCAGAGGACTTATGTATCGAACGAAAAAAGGGTGAGATTTCCTGCAAGGTTAATCCTACAGAGGGCGAGTATCTGCTGACCACGATTCCGTATGATGCAGGCTGGACGGCGTCCATTGACGGCAAGAAAACAGAAACAATCGTAGTCAATCAGGCATTTGTAGGTGTGAAACTGTCAGAAGGGGACAGTCAGGTGATTCTGACGTATCACACACCACTTTTGAAGGAAGGCGCATTGGTAAGTCTGGTGGGAGCAGTGCTGTTTCTTGTATTTATCATGCAAAATTTACTTCAGAAAAATCGGGAACTTTTGTTATATGGTGTGTTCGGTGTTCTTACTACCGGTGTCAGTCTGAGCGTATATTTTGTCTGTATCCATTGGTTTCTAAATGCAGAAAAAGGGTTAGAACTACAGGCGGCAAATATTATTTCATGGTTTGTCAGCGTGCTGTTTGCCTATGTGACGAATCGCATCTTTGTATTTAAAAGCAAGGGCAGGATAAAAAAGGAACTGTTGTCATTTTATCTGTCAAGGATTGGAACACTGGGACTTGACA
>CAZXQK010000279.1:0-2026 GCA_964642785.1 uncultured Faecalimonas sp. | reverse complement strand
ATATCTTTCCACCCATAACCGCACCTACTTCCTTTTTGATGTTGCTATACTTCTTGCAAGATGTTCCAAAACTTTTTTGACATATGCAAGTTTCTTTTCATCAGTCTCATACTCCGGAAAATACTGCTCATAAGAAAACAGATAGAATGGAATCAGAAACAGAAGATTTTTTTCAAAAATTTCTTCAATGGAATAGTTCTGCACTTTCATAACCGGTACAGAATAGATACAGAAGCCGCCTCTTGCCCGAATCTTCACTAGCATTTCATTCGTTGTGTATTTGTTATGCCGCAGGTAAAGCACTGATGTGTTTGGAAATTGAACAATCAATTTATTTCCATGTAGTTCGCTGTTTTGCAGAGCTATCTGTGAGTCATACTCAAACAGGCGATACATGATGATTCCGTCTATGGTGCTTTGGCATTCCAAATGATACCGTACCGATCCAATCATGAGATTCGTATCTGTAATCCTTTCCGCTTGCTCCCCATTTTATCTGTTCAAAAATAGTTCGTTATTCAAAAGAACAATCTCTTCGTCTTTTTGATGGTGTTTGTGAAACATCTCATTTACCATCGGTATGATAAGGGACGGACAGTCATTTAACAGTGTCCGATGCACATCGTCATACGGTGTAGTCGTACTATTTCGTTTATTCATTTTGCTTCTCCTTTAGTGTAGCATAATTTTTTCTTTTTTGATAGTCTTAATGTGCATTTTATAAAAATGTAAACTAATGCACAATCATAACCCCCACTGTTTTTCCATTCCCTTTGGATAGTTAGTTTTCCGGATTCACTCCGGCAAACTCTCCTCCAAGCACAGTGCCCCATATCCCACCAACGGACTCGGATACTCCGTAATCCCTGCAAACGGTCTGGCTCCCCGCTGCAAATACGCTTTCACCTTTTCTCCATACAGATATGCGTCATTTCCTCTTACAATTCCCCACTCCATCAAAAGTGCCGCACTTCCTGTCACAAACGGAACTGCAAAGGAAGTCCCTGTAAAAGTTGCAACTCCACCATTTGGCACAGGTGCCGTTATATCTACTCCCGGCGCCACAATATCCGGTTTCGCCCTTCGCCCCGGACCTGCCGGACCACGTCCGGAAAACCCTGCATAAGTAAAGGTTGTCGCATCATATGCTCCCACCCCGATACTTCGATAGGACGTAGCCGGAATCGTCAGCGTTCTGTCTGCATTCGGAAACAGAAATCCTGTCCCTTCATTCAGCACTGCCTGACCGGGAAGCCACAGTGCATACTCTCCGTTGACAATGCGGTGCGGGGTCAGCACAATCCTCCACATACCACTGTCTATATAAGTATTCCTCGGAAGTAAATCTAAGAAAATCTCCTGATCAATGCTAAAAGGACTTGGCTTCCCGTAATACAATAAGAGATTGGTATTTCCCACCGAAAAACGCTGTGCTCCAAGTTCCTCCGATATAGGACCTATGCGGACACCGGAAGGAGAAATAACGGAAATATCAAATATATCGAAATATCCTTTCCATATCTGCACATTGACTGTCGGCTCGTTTTCCTGTACCGCAAGTTCAATCACTGTTTCTTCTTCCTCATTCAATACTCCGGACGTATGCCCGGCGCTACTCCCCTCATTTCCCATTCCAATGCAAATGACCGATTTCCATGTGTCTGCAACAGACTCTATAAACCGCTCCAAAAGTCCGGTTCCGTCATGAGGACCGTACGTATTTCCAAAACTCAGATTAATGGCAACCGGCAGACGATATTCCTCCGCCTTTAACACCACATAATTCAAAGCCTGCATCAGTTCCGTCGTTCTCGGAAAACCATCTTCCCTCGCAGTGCCAAGTTTTACGACGATAAGCTCACTTTGCGTTGCCACCCCTTGATACGTCTGCGAATTCCCTGCTAAAATACCTGCTACAGCAGTGCCATGTCCTGAAAAATCCTGGCTTGGTACAATCTGCAACTGTTCTCTGCGTGTTGGTTGTTGTAATGCATCATCTATCATCTCCTTTGTATATTCTGTTCCA
>CAZXQK010000278.1:0-2032 GCA_964642785.1 uncultured Faecalimonas sp. | reverse complement strand
CTGCGGAACCGATTACGGCAGGCAATAAGACATTGCATGGAACGGTGATTCTGCATAAACTTGGCGGAGACAGCCTGAACGGAGTAGAAATCAGTTACAAGGGACCGACAGGTGAGAAGCCGATTACGTTGAATGCAGACGGAACCTTTGAACTGGCAGACCTGACACAGGGTTACTATACGATCATGGTATCAAAGGAAGGGTATACAAGCCTGACTCAGGGTATCAGTCTGAGAAGAGACATTGATACGGAATTATGGCTGGAATACGATCTTCTGACCGTAGAAACAGGAACATGCTGGGATATTGACGAACAAAATGATGGTATTTTAAATACGATTGGCGGATATGGTGTAGTTCTTACAAAAGACAGTTATGGTAAGTTTTCAGCAGAGAGCAATTTCCGTTATGATGAAAGCGTGAAGAATCTTTCGACATCGGATTCCTATGTTCAGCAGAGAAGCGGTATCCGAATCAAGTTCAGCAACGGAAAGTACTGGCACATTGATGTGCTGTATCAGAATGAGAATTATATTGTACAGTATGCAAAACTGACGGAAGAAAATTCCATTTTCACATGGACAAAGGTTTACACCATGTCAGAAAGCGAGGCTGCACAATATAAGAGTGCGAAAGGCATTAACTTGAAAGTAGTACGTGACGGTCAGTATGCAAATGTATATCTTGACAACAAGTTTATTGCGGCAGAGGATCTGGGTGCAGAATATAAGGACTTGACGGCACAGGCAGGATTTGAATCTTATGCCTCATGCAGAGGAATTACTTCTGTGAAATTTGACGTTTCGACAAAGAATGTAAAAGTGGAAAAGACACCGTACTTTTCACGTGGTGCAGGCTGGGATATTTCCAAACAGTTCCAAGGTGTGGTAAAACTTCCAAACGGAGGACATAATGCGAGCCTGAAATTCAGTCAGAAATATACGGATATGGATCTGACACTGACGGTCAGAGATTATGCAAAAGGAGAGGATGTTCTTACGGACGATTCTCCGAGAACCGATGTGAAATTTATCTTTGAGGACGGCAAGGCAGTTACCTTTGGCGTCCTGCAGAGAAAGAATGACGGTAAGGTCATTGTTCAGTCCATGAGTGATGGCAAAAATATGCTGACCGGATGGTCAACACAATATACATTTACGGATGCTGAAAAAGCATTGTTTAAGTCCAATGCGGGAATTTCATTCCGTATTGTGCGTATTGGAACAGAATTTACAATTTATGTAAACGGAGTTCAGGTAAAAGTCTGTGACTTTGACGGAAAACTTTCTGCAGATACAAAAGCAGATATCTACATCAGACACTGGGGTGATAAGAATGTGGATGTGGAAATTCCGTTCCGCATGAGTACAAAATTTGACAAAGTTTCCATCACATATAAGGATAACAAGAATGGAACCGTAGTCGGTGAGAAGAAGACATATATCAAAGGCGATACCATTCGTGTGACAGGAAAAGGAAATTCAGGATATTACTGTTACAGCATGAAAGTGGATGGAAAAGAAGTTGCATTTGATAAATATGGAAAAGCATCCTTTACAGCAGATAAAAACAGTTATGTTGTGGAAGGAAGTTTTGAGAAGACGACTTTCGTTGATACGAAAAATACATGGAATTTAACGAAGCAGAAAGAAGGAAAGATCATCCTGCCGGATGGAGGAGATAACTTCAATCTGAAACTGGCAGAAAAGCAGACGGATATGGATCTCTCTTTATGGGTAGAAAATAATCCGAATGCAGCAGACAGTGCAACAACAGATAGTCCGAGAACGGATGTGATGTTTACCTTTGAAAATGGAAAAATTCTTACATTTGGTGTTCTTCAGCGTAAGGACAACGGAAAGGTTGTCATTCAGTCCATGGGTGAAGTTGACGGTAAGAAAACGCTGACACCGGGCTGGACAACACAGTACACATTTACAGATGAAGAAAAGGCGCAGTTCCAGACAGAAGAAGGAATCAAATTCCGGATTGTACGTGCAGGAACAGAATTTTCACTCTATGTGGGAGATAC
>CAZXQK010000277.1:0-2056 GCA_964642785.1 uncultured Faecalimonas sp. | reverse complement strand
TATCTTTCATTGGGTACAATATGCAGAAGAGATAAATAGCATGGAATGATTTGGGAAAAAATCCTATGAAAATCTGCAAAACAGTATCGAGAAAGCGAGAACAACGACGCTGCCGCGTCTGATTTATGGGCTTGGCATTGCAAATATCGGTCTGGCAAATGCAAAAGTCATCTGTAGGGAATTTCATTATGACATTGAGAAAATGATGCGGCTGACAGAAGAGGAACTGAATGACATTTCCGGTATCGGACCTGTTATTGCGAAAGCGTATGTGGAATATTTTGCGAAAGAAACCCATATGCAGGAATTTCAAAAATTACTTCAAGAACTTCACATTCCACAGGAAGAAGAAACCGGGGAAGAGCAGATTTTTGAAAATAAGGTCTTTGTCATTACCGGAAGCGTGGAGCATTTTGCAAATCGCAATGAGGTGAAAGAAGTAATTGAGCGAAAAGGTGGTAAAGTGACCGGAAGCGTAACGTCAAAGACGGATTATCTGATCAATAATGATGTCAATTCGACTTCATCAAAAAATAAGAAAGCAAAAGAACTGGGAATTCCGATTATTACGGAGGAAACATTTTTAACCATGTTAGAAGGAGGAAAATAAAATGACAATGGTAACGAAAGAAAATTTTAAGCAGGAAGTGTTGGAAGCAGGCACACCGGTACTGGTGGATTTCTTTGCAGAATGGTGTATGCCATGCAAAATGTTTGCACCGATTTTAGAAGATGTGCAGGAAGAATATGGAAATCAGTTGAAAATCGTAAAAGTCAACGTCGATGAAGCAGTGGAACTGGCACAGAAGTACCGGGTGATGAGCATTCCGACCATAAAATTATTTACAGGAGAGGAAGAACCAAGAGCCACCTTCGTAGGGGCAATGTCCAAAGAAGAACTGACAGACTGGCTTGCGGAAAATGGAGCAGAGTAGGAGAAGAAAGATGGAAACAACTTGTTATGATGTGATCATCATTGGTGGAGGTCCGGGCGGTTATTGTGCGGCACTATATGCGGCGCGGGCAAATCTGTCCACTCTTGTGATTGAAAAATTTGCACCGGGCGGTCAGATGGCGACAACGGAAATCGTGGAAAATTATCCGGGATTTGTGGAGGGAATCAACGGATTTGAACTTGGCATGCAGATGAAAAAAGGGGCAGAGCGTTTCGGTGTTAAAACCAAACTTGCGGAAGTGAAACGTGTGGAGTTGGAAACCAATCCGAAACGGATTCACACTGCAAAAGATGTTTTTGAGGCGAAGACGGTGATTCTTGCATTGGGAGCATATCCGAGGGAGTTGGGACTTTCTAATGAACGGGCTTTCAGAGGACGTGGTGTGTCTTACTGTGCTACCTGTGACGGCATGTTTTATAAAGATAAAACCGTTGTTATCGTAGGCGGCGGAAATACTGCTGTGGCGGATGCCCTTTTCCTTGCGAAAATATGTAAGAAAGTGTATCTGGTTCATCGAAGAAACGAACTGCGGGCATCGAAAACCTATCTGGAAGTGCTGGAACGAACCGAGAACATCGAGTTTGTCTGGAACAGTGAAGTGACAGAAATTTTAGCCGATGAATTTGTAACAGGCGTGAAAGTGACGAATCGAAAAGAGGATTCTGTTCGAGCGATTTCCTGTGACGGCATCTTTGTAGCGATTGGAAATACACCGAATACAGAATTGATTCGTGGACAGGTGGAATTGGATGATGCCGGATATGTGCCTGCGGACGAAACCACAAGAACGAATCTTCCGGGTGTGTTTGTGGTAGGTGATATGAGAAATAAGCCACTGAGGCAGATTGTGACAGCCGTGGCAGACGGTGCCGTGGCGGCAAAGTATGCGGAGGAGTTTATTCAGAAACACAGGTAAATGGGTTTGATGGGAATACTCTCTTTGCAATTCCCTGCTAGCACACAATAATTTATCGCAAACGCTGACAGACAGGTTGCAGGCTTAAAGCAGAGAGTGAATCGCTTTCAAAAGTGGTTGTCTCTCTGCTTTTTGCTTTATAGGAAAGTTCGATTTTTGAATGGCAGAAAAAGAACAAGTGTTC
>CAZXQK010000276.1:0-2065 GCA_964642785.1 uncultured Faecalimonas sp. | reverse complement strand
GAATTCGCTACCATGAATGGATGGGAAGCCGAATCGGACGCTGCTTCTCTTTTAAACGGACTCGGAATCGAAACAGATCTACACTATAAATACCTGAGAGATTTGAAAGGGTCGGAAAAAGTAAAAGTGCTCCTTGCTCAAGCATTATTCGGTAATCCGGACATTCTGCTTTTGGACGAACCTACTAACCATCTGGATTTAGATGCCATTGCATGGCTGGAAGAATTTTTGATCAACTTTGACAATACCGTCATCGTGGTGTCCCATGACCGTTACTTCTTAAATAAAGTATGTACACAGATTGCGGATATTGATTACGGTAAAATCCAACTGTTTGCAGGAAACTACGACTTTTGGTACGAATCAAGCCAATTGATCATCCGTCAGATGAAGGAAGCCAATCGAAAGAAGGAAGAAAAAATCAAGGAACTGCAGGACTTTATTTCCAGATTTAGCGCCAATGCCTCAAAGTCAAAACAGGCTACTTCCCGCAAACGTGCTCTGGAAAAAATTGAACTGGATGACATTCGTCCTTCCAGCAGAAAGTATCCTTACATCGACTTCCGTCCGAACCGTACCATCGGAAACGAGGTTCTTTCAGTGGAAGGTATTTCCAAGACCATTGACGGTGTAAAAATATTGGACAACATTTCCTTTACCATCGGGCGTGAAGACAAAGTTGCTTTCGTTGGTGGCAATGAACTTGCAAAAACAACATTATTTAAAATCTTAATGGGTGAAATGGAACCGGACGAAGGAACTTATAAATGGGGCGTAACAACCTCCCAGGCTTATTTCCCGAAAGACAGCACCAGTGAATTTGACAATGAAGATACCATTGTCGAATGGCTGACACAGTATTCCGAAGAAAAAGACGTGACATACGTACGTGGTTTCTTAGGAAGAATGCTCTTTGCCGGAGAAGACGGTGTGAAGAAGGTCAAAGTGCTTTCCGGTGGGGAAAAAGTACGCTGCTTATTATCAAAGATGATGATTTCCGGTGCAAACGTGCTTGTTCTTGACGAACCAACCGACCACTTAGATATGGAATCCATTACGGCACTCAACAACGGATTGATCAAGTTCCCGGGAGTATTGCTCTTTGCTTCCCGTGACCATCAGGTTGTCCAGACAACGGCAAACCGTATTATGGAAATCATTCCAGACGGTAAATTAATCGATAAGATCACAACCTACGATGAATATCTGGAAAGTGATGAAATGGCAAGAAAACGTCAGGTTTACACAACCGGTGAAGATATGGATGACAACTAGATAACATGCAAAAACGGTTCAAATCAACCACCGATTTGAACCGTTTTGCTTTTTACTCCTATTCACATTCGTATACAATCTCAACCGCATCCTCTTCACAATCCTGCAGACGATAGAATACCATATCACCTTCTGCCAACGTTACGTTGATACATTCTGTAGCATCATTTATGCAATACTGCTTTCCATCCGCATAAGACACTTCATATACTCTGTATTTCTTCTTTAACGGTAAGGAGAAACTTTGCGATTTTTCATAATCCCGATTTAAAATCGTAATATACATATTTCCCTGTTCATCCTCAAGAACACCTACACTGCACCGGAACGGCAATTCTTTTAATCGGAAAATGCTCTCTGAAACATCTTCTCTGTAATGCGTGTCAAAATACGCATCTCCTTTCAACAATTCCGGACTATGATAAACATGTTTTGAGGTCAACGCAATGAACGTTTTACCCCATTCTCTCACCTTCGCTACCTGCTGTGTGTACTCTTCAAAGAAACAGCCTTCCGAAAAATCAGTCTCTATAATTCTGCGTGATTCATCCAGTTTGTTCGGACTCATAATTGAACCTGCCACTCCATAACACTGAAGTGCCTTTGCACCATACAAAAGAGCATAGTTCATCTGCACACGTATCATCGGAAATGTGAACAAATCCTTTGCCATGTATTCCAGACGAATCACCTGGTAATAATACCATAACGGCCACTCTCTCTTTAAACTTTCTTCTCTCGCCACCGCAAGGTCTTTCCATACTTCCGATTGATCCAACTGTGTCTCCCG
>CAZXQK010000275.1:0-2076 GCA_964642785.1 uncultured Faecalimonas sp. | reverse complement strand
TGCAGAACTATTTGCCTTGCTTTCTGCAAATTCTGATTCTTCTACAACAACTTCTGTTGTGTATACTTTCTGTCCGTCACGATTTGTATAACTTCCTGTTTGAATACGTCCGCTTACCACAATCTTTGTACCTTGACGCAAATATCTCTCCGCAAACTCAGCACTTCTTCCAAATGCTACACAGTTAATAAAATCTGCTGTTGCTTCCCCTTCACGTCTTGCCGCACGACGGTCAACTGCCAATGTATAACGTGCAATTGCAAGTGCATTCTCACCTTGTGAATATCTTACTTCAGGATCTCTTGTTAAACGTCCCATCAAAATTACTTTATTCATTACGATTCCTCTCTTCTCTTATGCTTCTTGTCTAACGCATAAAAATCTCAATACGTTGTCCATGATACGAAGTCTGCTTTCAATCTCAGCCGGAGCTGTAGCGTCAGCTTCGAAATGAATGAAGTAGTAATATCCTTCTCTCATTTTCTGAATCTCGTAAGCTAATCTTCTCTTACCCCATTCATCAACGTCAGACACCTGTCCACCGAAACGAGTAATGTATGACTGTACTTTTTCGATAACTGCTGCTCTGGCGTCGTCTTCGATTTTTGCATTGACAACAACTGCTAATTCATATTTGTTCATGTCGTTTGCACCTCCTTATGGTCTCTGGTCCCCGCTCTTTTTTTAGCGGGAACAAGGAATAAAATAATATATCACAATTTGGCATTATACCATACTGCATTGCCTATTTCAAGTAGTTTTTTTCACTTCTTTCGTGTGTTTTTCAACCGATTTTCTGGCTATCATAATCTGATGACCACAGCCTGCACATTTCAGACGAAAATCAGCCCCCACACGAAGAATCTCCCATTCACAGTTTCCACAAGGGTGTTTCTTTTTCATCTTTACAACATCGCCCACTTCATACTGCCATGCCATAATCATTCTCCTCCCATTGTCTCGCTCAGTTTCATTCCATGTACCACCAACCGCTGAGTGTCTGATACATTTGTACAGGTTGATAAGCTGACAAGCTTTGAATCTGCCACAGGCTCTACTCCCGTATCGTATTTCGCTACACTCTTGATATAGTTTAAATAGTCCACGTACTGCTCATCATTTTCAAAATATCTCGTATAACTTCTTGAAGTATCCTCAACGATACACACTGCAAATATCTGATATTTGACCTCTTTTCCGTCCGGTGTATAAATATAAAAATACGGATTCTTTTCATAATAATCCTTTGTTTTATATTTACGCAGTTGTCCGAACATAGAACCATTTTTCATATTGTGTCCGTAAATAAATGTATTTCTGTCGCTAAAATCTTTCTGATTTCCAACATCCACAAAAATGGTTCCTGCCGCATTAGATTTTCCTTCAAAGGTTGTTTTCAGATATTTATCATTATCCTGTCCCTGCACCACCGGATAACTGATACGCTCCGGCTCATCAAACTGAATCCACGCCACAACATCCGGATTGGTCTTTTTAAGCTTCCCAAAATCCACTTTCAACGAACTGTGAACCCTGACCGTCTCCTCCGATTCCGTTTTCACTACGCCCGAGACTTCCTCATCCGTCTGTTGTGGAAGTTGAATTTCAACCGCTTCTTTTACGATTTCCTCGTATTCCTTATCTCCTTTATGATATTCCATATAAATCCCAATCAGTTGATATGCAGAATACAGGAAAACAATCAGTGCAACTCCTAAAATGAGATTGCTCACTATTCTTCTCTTCTTCATTTTAAAAATCTAACCTACTTTTAACTTGAACTTCTGAATTTCTTTTTCACCGGATACACGTTCAATTACTCCGCCCAACTGACGAAGCTTTTCTTCAAATCTTTCATACCCTCTTTGGATATACACAATATCATCAACAATTGTGATTCCATCTGTTGCAAGCCCTGCAATGACAAGTGCCGCACCTGCCCGCAAGTCCGGTGCACTGATTCTTGCACCGGAAAACTTCTCGACGCCTTCAATTGTAGCCGAATTCCCTTCTACTTTCACAACCGCTCCCATACGTGCAAGTTCATCCAAATATTTAAAACGATTTTCAAAAATA
>CAZXQK010000274.1:0-2106 GCA_964642785.1 uncultured Faecalimonas sp. | reverse complement strand
TGTAGGTTACACCAATGCAGGAAAGTCTACGTTACTAAATACATTGACCGGGGCAGGAGTCTTGGAAGAAGACAAGTTATTTGCCACTTTGGATTCGACTACGAGAAATCTGAAACTGCCGAGCAGACAGGAAGTTCTGATGACGGATACGGTAGGATTTATCCGAAAACTGCCTCATCATCTGATCGAGGCATTTCGCAGTACATTAGAAGAAGCGAAATATGCAGATATCATCCTGCACGTGGTGGATGCTTCCAATCCGCAGATGGATGAGCAGATGCATATCGTATATGAGACATTGACGAATCTGGAAGTAAAGAACAAGCCGATTATCACTGCATTTAACAAGCAGGATAAAGTAGAAGGCGAATGTATTTTACGGGATTTCCATGCAGATCATACGGTGCGGATTTCTGCAAAGCAAGGGGATGGACTGGACGAACTTTTGCAGGTTATGGAAAATGTTTTGCGAGAGCAGAAAATCTATGTGGAGAAGGTATATTCCTATGCAGAGGCAGGAAAGATTCAGATGATTCGGAGGTACGGCGAACTGTTGGAGGAAGCATATCGGGAAGATGGCATTTTCGCAAAAGGATATGTGTCGGAAGAGATTTATGAAAAGGTGAAATAGCAAAGATGAAGAATTATCAGATTACGGAATGGTGTCATCATTTCATCAGAGAGCAGGTGAAAGAGGGAGACTGCTGTGTCGATGCAACTGCCGGAAATGGAAATGATACGAAAGTTTTATGTGAGCTTGTGGGGATTACAGGAAAAGTCTATGCCTTTGATATTCAGGAGCAGGCAGTGGTACGCACCAAAGAACGGCTGGAGATGGCAGGTTTATTGGAGCGGGCAGAAGTGCTGTGTGAGTCCCACACAAAGATGGCAGACTATGTGAAGGAAGAAGTCAGCTGCATCGTGTTTAATTTCGGCTATCTTCCGGGCGGAAATCACGAACTGGCAACCCGGAAAGATACCAGCATCCTTGCGATTCATGAAGGATTGAAACTGCTCAAAAAAGGCGGAATCATGAGCCTTTGCATCTATAGCGGCGGTGACAGCGGTTTTGAGGAGCGGGAGGCCGTCTTGGAAGAACTGAAAAGGTTAGACCCAAAAGCCTATTTGGTAATTGTGAGCAATTATTACAATCGGCCGAATCACCCGCCGATACCTGTCTTAATCATAAAGACAGGTGATTGACGGGGAATATAAAAATTTATTTAAGGAAAATGTTACTTATGTGGGGAAGACAGGTATTTTTTTGGTGTCATTCCCACAATTTTTTTAAAACATTTTGAAAAATATGACAGACTGTTATATCCGCAGGCAGCTGCAACCTGCGAGATGGTCATATTGTTTTCTTTCAGCATTTTTTTCGCTTTTGCTATTCTCTGATGTTGTACATATTCAAAAATAGTCATTTCGGTTTTCAGTTTAAAGTAGTGACAAAGATAATATTTGTCAATATGTGTTTCCCTGCTCAGAAGTTCAAGTGAATAATCATCATCAAGATGATTGTTCACAGATTCAAATATCAGGTTGAGTTTTTCATCTGACCAAACTGAGAAATGAATGTTTTCCCACAGTATATTTAACATATTGATAAAGGCGAAAGCACATTTTATCGAATCAGCATTCGTGGACATGATTTCAAATAATTCGCTGATGGAAGATGCAGTATCTTCTTTCAAGTATATGGCGTTGTTATTGTCGTCAAACATGCAGCATATTTGTTCAGTGAAACCAAAAGACAGAGAAAAATCATGAAGCAGGGTTTTACTGAGGATGAGCTTGTTTCTTGTGTATACTTCAGGATTTTGAGGCACTGAGTAATGAAAGTTTTCTGCATCAATCAGAAAGATAGCACCTTTTTTTAAATGATAAGATTTGTTGTTAATGATAAATTCGCCTGTTCCATCAAGAATTTGGATCAATTCATAAACGTCGTCGTGGGAATGCTTTGTCTGCATAAGTTTATCAGATCCACTTGCTTTATAATGTATTTCCTGAATGAGTTTCATGGGATAACAACTCCTTTTTTGAATGGTAAGATATATAATAATATAATTATTTTGAAAAGACAATATATTTATAAAAAAAGAC
>CAZXQK010000273.1:0-2113 GCA_964642785.1 uncultured Faecalimonas sp. | reverse complement strand
GGGGAAAGAAGTGGTCATCTTAGGTTCCGGAGACATCGGACTGATCATGGCACGACGTATGACGTTGGAAGGAGCAAAAGTAAAGGCAGTCTGTGAACTGATGCCATATTCCGGCGGGCTTGCAAGAAATATTCAGCAGTGTCTGATTGATTTTGATATTCAGCTGCTCCTTAGCCACACAGTAGTGGAAATACATGGAAAAGACCGTGTGACCGGAGTGACCATCGCTCAGGTGGACGAACAGAAGAAACCAATCGAGGGAACGAGACAGTATATTTCCTGTGATACACTGCTTCTTTCTGTCGGATTGATTCCGGAAAATGAATTGTCAAAGAGTGCAGGTGTGACGCTGGATGGTATTACAAAGGGTGCAGTGGTAGACCAGAACAGGGAAACTTCGGTAGAAGGCATCTTTGCCTGCGGAAATGTGCTTCATGTACATGACCTGGTGGATTTTGTTTCTCAGGAAGCAGAAATTGCAGGAAAGAGTGCAGCCGACTATTTATTAGGAAAACAGGAAAAACATGTTCAGATACTATTGAAAACAGATGGTAAAATTCGGTATACTGTTCCACAGGTGGTAACAGAAACTGCGGATGTGAAAGTGTATTTCCGTGTGTCAGATACATTCCGAAATGTGAAAATCAACGTTTATCGTGGAGAAGAACGAATATTATCGAAGAAAAAAGCAAAGGTTGCACCGGGTGAGATGGAAACAATCGTGTTAAAGAAAGAATTGTTCCAAGGTGCAACGGAACTTCGCTTGGCATTGGAGGATTAGAGATGAAAACAGAAATGGTATGTATCGGGTGTCCGATGGGATGCAATTTAAAAATCACACTGACAGAGGATGGAACATTCCAATCCGTTACAGGGAACACCTGTAAACGTGGGGAAACTTATGCAGAGAATGAATGCACAAATCCACAGAGAACATTGACGACTTCTCTTCGCTGTGAAGACGGGGACATGATTGCCGTAAAGACAGACAGAACCATTCCAAAAGATAAGGTTTTGGAAGCAATGCAAATCTTAAACGGAAAGATTGTGAAACTGCCGGTTCGGGTTGGAGATGTGCTGGTCGAAGATGTATTCGGAAGTCAAGTAGTTGCTACTCAAAATCGAGGATAAAACAAGGAGAAAATATGCAAAAGGAAGAGATAAATCAAATTAATCTGTTTCTGTTCGATATGGACGGAACATTGTATTTGGGAGATGAACTTTTCTCATTTACCAAAGAGTTACTGAAAGCAATCAAAGATGCAGGAAAGAAATATCTGTTCATGACAAATAATTCGTCCAAAAGTGTTGTGGATTATGTACGCAAATTAGAACGGTTAGGGGTTGAAGCGACAGAAGAGGATTTCATTACTTCTTCTCAGGCAACCGCTTACTATTTACAGTTGCATTATCCGAAAAAGAAGCTTTATGTATGTGGGACAAATTCGTTGAAGGAAGAATTAAGAAAAGGAGGATTTGTAGTTACAGAAAATTTGGAAGAAGTAGAATGTATTGTAATGGGATTTGATACAGAACTGACTTTTAAAAAGTTGGAAGATGTGAGCAGATTGCTTTTGACGAGGGAACTTCCTTATATTGCAACAAATCCGGATTATGTCTGTCCGACGGAATTTGGTTCTGTTCCGGATTGCGGAAGCGTATGTGACATGATTTATAATGCCACGAAGAAACGTCCGATTGTGATTGGAAAACCGACACCACTCATGCCGGGACTTGCAATGGAGAAGTACGGGTATGGGAAAGAAGAGACGGCGGTAATCGGAGACCGGATTTACACGGATATCAAAAGCGGACTGAATGCAGGTATCAAAGGGATTCTGGTGATGAGTGGGGAAACGACAGAGGAGATTCTGGCTGAATCTGAGGATAAGCCGGATTTGGTATTAAAAGATGGCAGTGAGATATTGGAAGTTTTGACGTTAAAATAAAAAGCATTGGAGGAAGGTGAAAGAAATCTTGGAAGCAAAAGACCGAATGGCAGCAGGTGTAACAGCATCGGTACATGGACTCATGCTGATGGAGATAGAATATAAGTAAAATGAATGGCTTTCATAAAGAATGATGAAAATTGCAGTATTCAGCAGTAGATTTA
>CAZXQK010000272.1:0-2123 GCA_964642785.1 uncultured Faecalimonas sp. | reverse complement strand
GGATTTGCGGTTTCCTATGCCCGGACAGCAGGGACACGAAAGCCGGAATACTCACTAAGCGACTCTGGGTGGTTAATTTCGCCCGTTCCTAACATCCTATTGCTTTCTTCATTGTTATATGTTATCATTTCAACTACATCAAAGGGATACAAAAAATCAAATATTTCACGTATCCCATAAACGTCTGTCAGAGGCGTATCCGAATTTCAAGGCAGATCAGCCGGAGAATTTCAATCTTGATGAATTTAATAAGAAGGTCGGTGGTGGCTTATGATTGTGGCAGATTATATGCATTTTTAGACTATCAATCAAAGAAAAAATATGTTAAGATAAAAGGAGAAGAAAATGAAACAGAAGAAAAGCATACAGGACTTAACGATTAAGGATAACTTCATGTTTGGAGCAGTCATGCTGGATCCGGAGAACTGTAAAGGGATGCTGGAGCGTGCCCTTGGAATGAAAATCGAACGTGTGGAAGTGAGCCGGGAAAAGAGCATCGTGTACAATCCGGAGTTCAAGGGAGTGCGGCTGGATATCTATGTGAAAGATGATAATAACACGCATTACAACATCGAAATGCAGGTGCTTAGTCATGCATTCTTAAGACAGCGGGCAAGGTATTATCACAGTCAGATAGACATGGAACTGTTGATTAGTGGGATTTCTTATTCGGAACTGCCGGATACCTATGTCATCTTTATCTGCGACTTTGATCCTTTTGGATTGGAAAAGTACCGATACACGCAGAAAAAAATATGTGAGGAAATACCGGAGTTCTCCATGGAAGACGGATCACACACCATCTTTTTAAGTACCAGGGGAAAGAACGAGGATGAGGTACCAAAAGAGTTAGTCAGCCTGTTAGATTTTATAGGGGCACCGCTTTCAGAGAGTCAGAAGGATTACAAGGATGAGTTTGTCCGGAAACTTCAAAACTCCGTAAAAGAGGTAAAAGCGAGCCGGGAAATGGGGGCGAGGTATATGACATTTGAGGAATTGCTGAATGATGAACGTGCATTGGGACGCTCCGAGGGTCGTGAAGAAGGTCGTGCGTTGCAATTGACTGAGTTGGTACAGAAAAAACTTGCAAAGAATAAATCCATGGAGCAGATAGCGGACGAACTGGAAGAAGATGTTGACGTTATTGCGGAAATTATAAACACTTTGCAGGAATGTTAAAAGCATTGACAAGGTAAAATAACGAAAATACGGTGTGGAAACCAGGATGATATTTCTACACCGTATTTTTGTTGTGGATTTTAGAGGAACATATTCTGATTTACGGTGTGAATTTGCAGAAAGTAAATCTGCACCGTAAAATGCTCCAACAATTCTATTGAGATATTGCAAAGTTACGGTGCGAATTCAAAGAAGGGAGAAACCGCACCGTAAAAACACCAAACAATCCATTTTGGAGAAAGCCAAGGATGACGAGAATCTGATTGCTTTTTCTGTTTCCATATGTTATCATTTCAACTACATCAAAGGGGTACAAAAAAATCAAATATTTCACGTATCCCATAAACGTCTGTCAGAGGCGTATCCGAATTTCAAGGCAGATCAGCCGGAGAATTTCAATCTTGATGAATTTAATAAGAAGGTCGGTGGTGGCTTATGATTGTGGCAGATTATATGCATTTTTAGACTATCAATCAAAGAAAAAATATGTTAAGATAAAAGGAGAAGAAAATGAAACAGAAGAAAAGCATACAGGACTTAACGATTAAGGATAACTTCATGTTTGGAGCAGTCATGCTGGATCCGGAAAACTGTAAAGGGATGCTGGAGAGAGCCTTGGGAATGGAAATCGAACGTGTGGAAGTAAGCCGGGAAAAGAGCATCGTGTATAATCCGGAGTTCAAGGGTGTGCGACTGGATATCTACGCAAAGGATGATAATAATACGCATTATAATATCGAAATGCAGGTGCTTAGTCAGGCATTCTTAGGAAAGCGGGCAAGGTATTACCACAGTCAGATAGACATGGAACTGTTACTTAGCGGACTTTCCTATTCGGAATTACCGGATACCTATGTCATCTTTATCTGCGATTTTGATCCCTTTGGACTGGAAAAGTACCGATACACGCAGAAGAAGATATGTAAGGAAGTACCGGAGTTTTC
>CAZXQK010000271.1:0-2136 GCA_964642785.1 uncultured Faecalimonas sp. | reverse complement strand
GGTCTCCTGTACTGCAGTACAGATTTCCAAAGCATAGTCCAATTCTGTTCCGGTAAAGCTTTCCGGCGAATACTCTAATATGATTTCTCCCGGAAATTGTTCTACAAAGGTTTTTACCAATTTCGTTCCCTCAATGGCAATCTGCTTGATTTCTTCTTTTCCTTTGTTAAAAACCACATCTCTTTGAAGCGTTGATGTTGAATTATAAATATGTACAATGGCACGTTTTACACCTTCTAATGCCTCAAATGTTCTTTGTATTAAATGTTCACGACATTGTACCAATACCTGAACCGTCACATCATCCGGTATCAGATTACGTTCAACCAGTTCACGCATAAAATCAAATTCAATCTGTGATGCCGACGGGAAGCCGACCTCGATTTCCTTAAATCCCAATTTTACAAGCAGATTGAACATTTCTACTTTTTCTTCTACTGTCATCGGCTCAATTAATGCCTGATTTCCATCCCGCAAGTCCACACTGCACCACATTGGTGCCTTCTCGATTTGCTTATTTGGCCATTCTCTTTCCGGATACTCCATAACCGGTACTCTTTTGTATTTCTTATAGTTCAGCATATTTGTCACTCTCCTAATCCGTCTTCTATAATTTCAACCATAGTTTTCAGTGCTTCCTGTTCGTCCTCTCCATCACAGAAAAGTTCAATTTCATCTCCCGATTTGATACAGGATCCTAATACACTCAAAACACTTTTTGCATTTGCGATTGTATCCTTGTGCTGAAATGTAATTTTGCTTTTGAACTCTGCCGCCGTCTTGCAAAACACCCCCGCCGGACGCAAATGCAGACCCGTAGGATTTTTAATGATTATTTTTTGTGTTACCACAACAGTAACCTCCTATTTTTTTGTCAATTCAATCTTCACTGCAGCACCCTCTGTATATGTGCAGCCCCCCGGTAACTCTGTTACTTTTACCGGAATGGTATAATTACCTTCTGTCTTAAAGTCCTTCAAATCAATGGATGCAATAATGGATTCACTTGTTAATTTTCCCAAATTATCTTCCGTACCGGAGAAAGTAAGTTCTACTTCCAGTGCATCATATGTCATTTGCAATTCCTGCGATGCATTCAGCACCGTGATAGAGCCTGTCGGCAGACGTAATGTTTTCGTACCTGCTCTTTCCAGCACAATCCGTACAACGACACTGGCCGCATCTGCATCTACAAGAGAAATCCCATCCGGCATATATTCTTTGATATCTACAATAACTTCTTCCGTCTCCTTCATATCTGCCTTTTCAAGAGCCTGTTTGCCGATGACAATCTCTGTCATGCCGCGCAAAAGTTCCGGATTTCCGGACACTTCAACTGACGTCGGCTCTACTTCAATCGCAGTAAACAGATATCCTTCTGCCGGCGATATGCCGGAAGTATCAAAATTCAAGGTAAGCTCCTTTGTCTTCCACATATCAATCTCCACAGATACACCATTCTTATCGCAATTGCTTGTCAGCAGTGTCTTATCAATGAGATTGTCTGCTGCATCATAATAAATCAACTGTGCCTGTGTAGTAGAATCCGCTGACATCTCGCTGACATCTACTTTTGCAACAACCTTACTGATTTTTGCCACTGAAGATTCCGGTCCGCTGATATCCACTGTCTTTGGCGAAGCAGTCATACTTCCTACCACATATCCGTCACGCGGAGAACCGATGGCAACCGTTGTAATCGGGAATGTTTTTTTCTGCGTATTTTCCACTTTTACCTGTATATTTCTTGGGTTTGCCGCAATATCGTCATACTCACCCTCAAATCCTGTTACCGTAACACGAATCGGCACAGACGAATCCTGCATTTCCCGCAAATCTGCCGTTGCAACTATATAACTCTTTTTGATCTCATTGAGAACTTTTCTTCTTGCTTTTACTGTCACTGTCACATTTTTCGTATCATCGATAATCTGATAGCTCTTTCCCGCATTTGTAATAATCTCCGGATTTGTCACCAGAACATCAACCGTATATTTTTTGGTTCCGATCGGATCATCTATATTTACGACCAGCCACCATAAGAAAACTGCAAATAAAACTGACAGTATTTTAAGACCAATATTTTTTTTCCATTTGTCTTTGATTGTCATTTTTGCGTCTTCCTTTCTTCTGTTT
>CAZXQK010000270.1:0-2139 GCA_964642785.1 uncultured Faecalimonas sp. | reverse complement strand
AATCCTTCCAAGAAGAATCACAGGAAACTGTGCAAAACATCAGAGAGCTCTTACAGTAGCAATCAAGAGAGCAAGACATATCGCTTTGATGCCATATGTACAAGACTAAATTTTTATTGACCAACTATCCGATTGCGGATGGTTGGTCTTTTTTGGAGGAATATAATGAAGTATATATCTTTTACAATTCCGTGTTATAATTCGGAAGAGTATATGGAAAAGGCAATCCAAACAATTGTAAAAGGCGGAGAAGATGTTGAAATCATTATTGTCAATGATGGTTCTAAAGATGGAACGCTTGAGATTGCCAAACGTTACGAAAGAGAATATCCGACGATTGTAAAGGCGGTCGATAAGGAAAACGGAGGACATGGCGATGCTGTGAATACAGGATTGCATCATGCAACCGGATTGTATTTTAAAGTGGTTGACAGCGACGACTGGGTAGATGAATCTGCTTATATGAAAATATTGGAAACCCTTCACGAATTGGTAGAAAAGAAGCAGATGGTGGATATGCTTATATCAAACTATGTGTATGAAAAAGTCGGCGCAAAACGGAAAAAGGTGATTCATTATCAGAATGTGATGCCGGAGGAACGTGTATTTACGTGGAAAGACATGGGACGTTTTCATATTGGTCAGTATATTTTAATGCACTCTGTGATGTATCGTACAGAACTGTTGAAGATGTGCGGGCTTCAGTTGCCAAAGCATACGTTTTATGTAGATAATATTTATGTATATTATCCGCTTCCTCATGTGAAGAACATGTACTATCTGAACGTGAATTTTTACCGGTATTTTATCGGGCGTGATGGTCAGTCAGTCAATGAGCAGAACATGATCAAGCGCATCGACCAGCAGTTGTTTGTAACAAGAACGATGGTTGATATGTATCAGATGAATAAGATTTCTAATAAACGCTTAAAGGCTTATATGATCAATTATCTGGCGATTATGATGACGGTTTCTTCGATTATTGCCATTCGTTCTAAAAATCCGGAGAATCTGGAGAAGAAAACAGAACTTTGGCAGTATTTGAAAGAAAAAGACCCGAAAGTATACGTGAAAATCCGATATGGTATCTTGGGACAGACCATGAATCTTCCGGGAAAACCAGGACGGAAGGTTTCTTCTCTGGCTTATAAGGTTGCAAATCGAATTTTTGGTTTTAACTAGTATAAAGCGTGAAAAATGGGGATACTAACATAAAAAACAAGGAGGTTTTTTATGGGTATTCAATTTGAAAACAGTCAGACAAAAATCAATCTGATGAAAGCATTTGCAGGAGAAAGTCAGGCGAGAAATCGCTATACATTTGCGGCAGAGGAAGCGAAAGAGCAGGGATTATATGCCATACAGAAGGTATTTTTATTCACTGCCAAACAAGAGCGTGCGCATGCGGAACGATTTTACGATTTACTAAAAAGCTGTTGTGGAACGACCATTGACATTTCCGGCGGTTATCCGGTTGATAAGCAGGATACGGTAGAGGGACTGCTCGAAGCAGCACGACATAATGAATATGAGGAAGCAGATGATGTTTATATTGCGTTTGGAAATACGGCGAAAGAAGAAGGATATGTAGAGGTGGCTTCTGCATTCTTCCAGATTGCAGAAGTTGAGAAAGTGCATGGAAATCGATTCGGGAAATTGGCAGAGATGCTGAAGAACGGAACGTATTTCGAGACAGAAGAAAGTGAAAAATGGATGTGCCTGAACTGTGGAAACATTTATGTAGGAAAGAAAGTCCCGGGAGTCTGTCCGGTGTGCAGATACGAAAAGGGGTATTATATTCCGCTCTCTCTTGCACCGTATACTTCACTGGATTTATGATAATAAAAATGACTTTATCACATGTGTGATAGAGTCATTTTTTTGGAAATTAGTCTTCTGTCGGAATGGTGCGCACAGGAACACCGTTTACTTCTACCTGGTCATTGATTTCGATGACTAAGCATTGCCTTCCGTCAATCATTTTGGTTTCCACTAAATCGGTTCTTTCCGGATTGACCTTGATGACAATATCCAGAGTCTCGATGCTGAACTTGCGTGTTTCAGCAATGTTTGTTATAAGAAATTCCGCTTTTTCGCCGGCGATATGGTCGAAGTTCGTATCGAATGTTTCCATGCGTT
>CAZXQK010000269.1:0-2148 GCA_964642785.1 uncultured Faecalimonas sp. | reverse complement strand
GGTTCCAGTCCAAGCGCAATCGCCGGAAGGCTGTCCGTCAGCAAGTTAATAAATCACAAATCCACCGGTGCAAACGGACCCGGAAGTCCTCCCAAAGCTGCTGCAAGAACCACCAAAATCCCGCCGAAATTTCCGGACAGCAGAAACTGAATGGCTTTTTTAATGTTGCAGTATACATTTCGCCCGTTCTCTACTGCTTTCACAATGGTGGCAAAATTATCATCGGTCAGAACCATGGCCGCTGCATCTTTGGAAACTTCACTTCCGGTGATTCCCATGGCAACACCTACATCTGCCTGTTTCAGCGCCGGGGCATCATTTACACCATCGCCAGTCATTGCCACCACGTTTCCCTTCGCCTGCCATGCACGCACAATCCGGATTTTGTGTTCCGGGGAAACTCGTGCATACACCGAAATGCCTTCTACAAACTCCTGCAGTTCTTCCTCTGTCATATGCTCGATCACAGCACCTTCACACGCCTCTGACTCGTCCTGCAAAATACCGATTTTTTTCGCAATCGCTGCCGCCGTCACCTTATGGTCTCCGGTAATCATAATCGGACGAATCCCTGCCCGTTTACACTCTGCCACCGCATCTTTTGATTGCTCACGTGGCGGGTCCATCATGGCAATCAATCCTGCCATCGTCAGCTCAGTTTCATCTGCAAACGTGATTTCTCTGTCTTCTTCCATGTATTTATACGCAAACGCAAGCACACGCAGTCCCTGTCCGGAAAACTCCTGATTTTTCTCCTCAATCATCTGACGCTTTTCGCTGCTCAAATCCACAATATGATCAAGCAAAACATCCACTGCACCTTTGGTTATCATCAGCCGATTTCCATTCCACTGATGGAGTGTAGACATGAGTTTTCTGTCACTGTCAAAAGGATTCTCTGATAAACGCGGGCTTTCGTCCCTTACCTTTTCTGCATAAATGCCGTTTTTGATACCGAATTGAACCAGTGCAGTTTCTGTCGGATCCCCGATTTCCTCGCCTTCTGTACAGATAGCATCATTACATAACACACTGAACTGAATCAGTTCTTCCAACGTTGTATACTCCAAATCAACATACATATTTTCCACTGTCATTTTGTTCTGCGTTAAAGTTCCTGTTTTGTCTGAGCAGATAATCGAAACACTTCCAAGTCCTTCCACTGCCTGTAGTTTGCGAATGATTGCGTTCTCTTTTGCCATCTTCTGAGTTCCAAAGGAAAGCACGATGGTCACGATGGAACTTAATGCTTCCGGAATCGCCGCAACTGCTAACGCAACTGCAAACAGGAACGATTCGCCTACCGTTTCCCCTTTTATCACATTGACAACAAATAAAAATGCACAGAATATCAAAATCGCAATAGATAATTTCTTACCAAATTCATCCAGACTAACCTGTAATGGCGTTTTCTTCTCTGAGGCATTATTTAATAATGTCGCAATCTTTCCGACTTCTGTATCCATTCCGATAGCAGTCACAAGAAAACTGCCTCGTCCATAAGTGACAAAGTTTCCGAAATATACCATATTCAGCCTGTCACCGATTGCGACATCTTCCTTAATTATTTCTTCTGATTTTTCTACTGACAAACTTTCTCCGGTGAGTGCACTTTCATCAATCTTCAAACCGGAACACTGCAAAATACGTCCGTCCGCAGGCACGAGGTCTCCAGTCTCCAAATATACTTCGTCACCAATTGTAATCTCCCTTGCCGGAATCTGTACCACCTTACCATTGCGCAATACTTTTGCCATTGGTGCAGAAAGCCCTTTCAGACTCTGCAATGATTTTTCAGCATTCACAGTCTGCACCGTACCTAATACAGCATTCATGGTGATCACAACTAAAATAACGATTGTGCTTTCCCAGTCCCCTAATATTCCGGATATAACGGCGGCTATGATCAAAATGACCACAAGAAAATCTTGAAACTGCTCTAAAAAAATCTGCCGGACTTTTTTCCGTTTTCTTTCCACCAATTCATTTAATCCATATTTTTTCTGGTGTTCCTTCACAACATCGTCGCTGAGCGGAAGCTGACTTCCATTCGTTTCCTGTCGCACCTGTTCCTTTGATAACTGATACATTTTTTTCATAAACATAATTCTCCTCTTGTTTAGTTTCTCTAAAAAAACAAAAAGAGAC
>CAZXQK010000268.1:0-2149 GCA_964642785.1 uncultured Faecalimonas sp. | reverse complement strand
AAGAACTTTTGGAACTGACTGGAGGAATCGTGCAGGGAATGAGCGGCAGCCCTATCATGCAGAATGGAAAGATTATCGGTGCGGTGACGCATGTGCTGGTAAATGACCCGACCAGAGGGTATGGGATATTTATTGAAACGATGCTCTCCGCAGCGGGATAAGATTTATGACAGAGGTGAAAAGCCTCTGGCATTTTACTGTGGAATATGCTATGCTGATTTCACAAATTGGGATTAATACGGAGGTTCATATGAGAAACTATGAAATTGAACAGGAAATGTATCGCAAGGCGGTAGAACTGATCGAAACGAGATATCCTGCCGGATGGGGCGGTGCCGGTGTAGTCCATACAGCCAACGGAAATTATTACACAAGCGTCAGCATTGAAATTGCAAATTCCTCTGCTATTTTGTGCATTGAAACAGGAGCCATGCTGGAAGCCCACAAATTCAACGAAAAAGTGACCCATTGGCAGGCTAGTCCAATGACCTAAAAAACTTGCGGATGGTTTAGCTGCTTTCAACCTCGCGTTGTTTTACTTAATATGCAAGTAACAGTATAATACAGCTATGATGTAACTATTCAGTAAAGCTTAATGATTGCTTTGAAGCCAAAATATGATACGGGTTGTTTGTGTCAAGTAATCGTTGGCAACCTTCCATTTATTTTTGTCAATTAAAATTATACACTAACATGCGGGTTTGCAAATTGTAATTATGAAGGTAATGAATAATTACATTATAATAAATATTCAACAGGAGACAGGTATGGAAAACAACATTGGAAATGTAATCAGTCAATACAGACAGGCAGCTAAAATGACACAGGAAGAATTTGCTCTAAGACTGGGTGTGACAGCACAGGCGGTAAGTAAATGGGAACGCAATCAGGGGATGCCGGATGTGTCGCTGCTGACAGGAATTTGTCAGATTTTGAATATTTCAGCCGGAACGCTGTTAGGAGTAGGCGAAAAAGTAGAAGAGAATGGAAACGGTATTGTTGAGAAGGAAATTAAAAATAATATGATAGCGGAGCCATTTGTGCTGGAAATCGGAACGGAGCTGATTCCTTATGTGGCAGAGGGACTTCAAACAGATTATGTGAATAGAAAAAGAATTGCACTTGTTAAAAAAACAGGAAAGCTAATGCCTGTTTTACGAATCAGGGATAATGTGGAATTGGAGAAAAACGAGTATCGGGTGCTTGTCTTTGATGATCAGGTGTTTTGTGGTGTTATTGAAAAGGAAACAGAAAATCCGTATGAAAAAATGATAGATGAGGTAGTGGCAAACTGTGACAGGAACTATGCAATGATTTTAAATAAAAATCTGGTAAAAATAATGATAGATAATGTGGCAGAACAATTCCCGGGAGTAGTGGAAGATATTATTCCATCAAGATTATCCGTTCTTCAGGTTGAACAGGAATTAAAAAAGCTTGTAAAAGAAGGAAAATCAATTAGAAATATGATAGGAATCCTTGAAGAGATGGAAAACGTTATTGGTTGCAGTGACATTGCGGAATGAGAAACAGAGGGCTTTGGCTTATTATTCTGTGGGCTTGAGGTGACAACCGGCTAGTACCATAATGGAGGAGACGCAAAACATCTGCGTAATGGGGATTAGACTGGAGGATAGAGTTCTCGCAACATCTTCGCATAGCATGAAAATCCGGCACATATATTTTTATGAGAACGCAATCTTAGAGAGCTTTATTTGTGAAAACAATTCATGTGAAAAAGGAGTTGAAAGACGGCATAGGGAAAATAAAAAACAGGAAGTATACAAAATATGTGGGGGTTTACGCGATTTTTATGCTGATGTTTTTTCTCGGACGCTATGCCGCACGATTTACAGAAGAATATACCGAGACAATGAGCATTGCCATGAAGACGGAAAACTGGGGACTGGGATTTAATGGGGTAGCCGAGGGTGGACAGCCGACCGGCAATGCCAGTGCAGAAGAATTAAAAAAATATGATGCATATTTCGTAGGAAGTGCCGATGAAAAAGTGATTTATCTGACCTTTGACTGTGGCTATGAGAACGGCAATACGGAGGCGATTCTCGATGCACTGAAAAAGCATGATGTAAAGGCAACTTTTTTTGTGGTGGGGCATTACGTGGCATCGGCACCGGAGCTGTTGAAG
>CAZXQK010000267.1:0-2155 GCA_964642785.1 uncultured Faecalimonas sp. | reverse complement strand
GTGACGTGATTGTAATTGATGTGAAAGACGGAGAATTGTGTGCGAATGTAAAATCGTAAATTATATTGATAAAGTTGTCATAATTGGTTGAAAAAGGCAGAGGAATGTATTAAAATTAGAAAAAATTAAGGAGGTTGGGACATGAGGGAGGAACAACCGACAAAAGAAAAGACGGAATTTATCAAGGAACATGGCAACGAGGATATTCTGCTGGATGAGAATGATACATTTCTTTCTGCCTTTGAAAGAAATAAGAGAAATCCGGCCAAGACACTTCTAATGCTTTACAAAGGGAATTACCTTAGAATTGTATTGACCTTTCTCTTGCTGGCATTGCGTGATGTGGTTGTCATAGTTGCTCCCATCATTACGGCAAAGATTATTGATATTGCAACGGTACAGAAAGAAGGAAGTATCAGGGGAATCCTTTGCTGTTTTCTGGTGCTGGTTACATTGGTTATTTTTAATGTTGTCATGGGAATTTCAGCAGGAAAAGTAATCAACAGAGTGCTCCGCTCGGTGGAAGCCAATCTCCGTTCCGTGATAGTAAGAAAGTTGCAGATGCTTTCTATCGATTATCATAAGCATATGCAGTCCGGAAAATTACAGTCAAAATTACTGCGGGATGTGGAGGCTGTTACGGAGTTGTCCCGTTCGCTGATTGGAACCAGTGGGATTTTTCCGGTTCTCTATGCTTTAATTGGGGCAATCGGTGTGACAGTGACCAAAAACAGGATTGTATTTCTGTTTATTCTGATATTAGGTCCGGTTGCGGTGATACTTACAAGGATTTTTAGAAGTCGGCTAGGTAAAGACAATCGTAAATTTCGGGAAGAAAATGAAAACATGTCTGCAAAGATGAGTGAGATGATGGAAATGATTCCGGTGACCAAAGCACATGGGGTAGAGGATAAAGAAGTAGAAATCATGGAAAGCCGTCTGACGAAACTTGCAAAAGCAGGATATCGTCTGGACAAGACGAATCTGGTCTTTGGAACGGCCAGTTGGGCAGTATGGACGACCATTAGTTATCTCAGTCTTTGCTTTAACGGGATTCTGGCGATAAAAGGGATTATTTCCGTTGGAGAAATTGTTCTTTATAACAGTTACTTCAGTACGATCATCGGAGGTTTTAATACCATTATCAATTATGTGCCTGCGATTTCAAAAGGGTTTGAATCCGTTAATTCAGTCGGAGATATTTTGTTGGCTCGTGATGTGGAGAATAACGGACATAAATTGAAACCGGGAAGATTGAAAGGCAATGTGCTGTTTGAGGATGTTTCTTTCCGTTATCCGGATGGCGATGGAAATGTGCTTGACGGATTTAATCTGGATGTGAAAGCGGGTGAAACCATTGCATTTGTAGGTGCGTCCGGCTGTGGAAAGACGACGGCGATTAATTTGATTATCGGATTTGGAAAGATTACGGATGGGCGCTTGCTGATTGACAGAATACATATTAACAATTTTGATTTACATGCATATCGTTCACAACTGGCGGTTGTTCCACAGACTCCGATTCTGTTCTCCGGAACGATTCGGGATAATATTACTTATGGTAATGATGAGATTAGTGACGAGCAGGTTATGGAAGCGATTCGAAATGCGAATCTGGAAGACTTGATTGATTCGCTTCCGAATGGAATTTACACGGAACTTCCGGAACGTGGAGGAACGCTTTCCGGTGGTCAAAGACAGCGAATTGCGATTGCGAGAGCATTTGTGAGAGATCCGAGTATTGTAATTTTAGATGAAGCGACCAGTGCTTTGGATACGGTTTCTGAACGGCAGATTCAGGCGGCGATTAATAATGTGTCGAAAGGAAGAACGACCTTTATTGTGGCACATCGTTTATCTACCATTCGCCATGCAGACCGGATTGTGGTAGTGGATAAAGGAAAGTGTGCTGAAGTTGGTACTTACGAAGAGTTGATGGAGAAAAAAGGAAAATTCTACCGTTTACAGACGATGCAAAATGAATAGAGAGGGGCTCCATTGTGGCAAAAAAGAAAATTTTTGCCCAATGGAGTTGTTTTTTGTGTTAGTATGAAGCATATAATGTTTAGTAGAAAGCGAGGGAATATAAGTGACACATATTTTGGAACACGTTTTGTTACATACATTGAAAGAGACTTTGAAACTGCTCCCGTTT
>CAZXQK010000266.1:0-2177 GCA_964642785.1 uncultured Faecalimonas sp. | reverse complement strand
AACCAGTGTGGCTCATAGAAGAAAACTTCCCTATGTATTGTCTGAAAGTTTTGGATGTGCCGGTTGGGATGTCAGTTTTAAAGAGTTACTTGGAATTGCCGGCTGGCAGGCAGTATTTGGAGTCAATACATTATGTACCCATGTATCGGCGTATTCAATTGTAGGAAGAAGAAAAAGGGATTATCCGACGTTCTTTTCTTACCAGACACCATGGTGGAAGGATGCCGGAGTACTCTTTGGAGCAATCGAAAAACTGAATCGGGAAATCGGAAAAGGAGAGCGTATCACGAATGTTGCAGTATTACATCCGATGGGAAGTGTATGGTGTGAATGTTCTGATGATGACTCTATGAACTCCAAATTTCTTACGGCACAATTCCGGGAACTGGTCGACAATCTGTTAGATATCCAGATTGATTTTGACTTACTCGACGAAAGCGAGCTGAAGACGGCAGTTATAACAGAAGAAGGTATTATCTCCGGTGCAGTGACGTATTCACGTGTGATTGTTCCGGAGAGTCTTACGCTGGCGGAACATACAGTATCAGTTTTGGAGGAGTTTGCAAAAGCAGGTGGGGAAATTATATTTATCAATGGCAGACCATCTATGATAAACGGGGATTTAAAACAGTCGGAAAACAGCAGAATTGCAGAAATTCCGGCAGAAGAGCTCCAGAATACAAGATACATATTGCAGAAATATTTTAGAGCTTATCCGACGCAGACGAAATGGTATCTGTACGATACGAGAATGGAAAATGCAGTTTCCGGTCTGGTGTCTCGTTATGGGGAGACAAAAGACGGAGCAGTGCTTTACCTTTTTAATCCAAACAGAGGGCACAAGATAAGCACTATATTAAAACATCAGGGAAACTGCAACATATCTGTTGTAAATCTGACAGATGATAAAGAAACAGATATTACAGAATTCTGCGAAGACGGATATACCTATGCCGGCGTACAGGCAGAGTCCGGAGCCGGAGTTTTGATTCGTGTGAAATATACGGATGAAATGTCGGTAAAAAAAGAGAATCTGCTTTATGGCATGGAAAAGATTGCCATTGAGAAAGTTACTCCGTTGGAAAAAAACGCACTTACGATTGATGTCGGAAGATATAAGCTGAACGGAAGTGCATTTTCTGAAAAGAAGGCAATCATTCATATGTTGGATGAAATTTATTCCGGTATTGCAGTGTGCAGACAGGATTCTACTGTATGTGTGGAATATACGTTTGATACACAGTTTACGAATGTTCCGGAGGATATTTCACTGGCAGTAGAGAAGATTGAACTCTTAAAAATTGAGATTAACGGACAGGAACTGAAACAGGAAACCGGATGGTGGATTGATAAAGGAATCAAAACCTACAATATCAAAGATTTTGTACAGAACGGAAGAAATGTCGTTCTGTTAACTTACACTATACCGAGCACCGGACAGGTGAATAATCTGGAAGGAAAATTTGAAAGTGAGAGAAATCGATTCTGCTATAAAGTGGAACCGGAAAACATTTATGTGCGAGGCAGTTTTGATGTTGTCCGGAATGAAAACCGGTTTGTACTGACAGATCAGACTGTAAAATGTGAGGGTGACATCACAACACAGAATATGTGGTTTTACAGTGGACAATGTGCATTTGACGGCACTTTTGAATATGACGGAGAGAGCGATATTGCGATTGGCATCGGAACCATGCATGCTGTGTGCGGACGCATTTATGTGAATGGAAGCGATGCCGGTACCATCATCTGTCAGGATGATCGGATTACCATTACGTCATATTTGAACAAAGGCAAAAATGATATCAGGGTGATAGCAGTTGGTCATCATCGGAATCTTATGGGACCTCATCATCATATCAGAGGCGGAAAACTGTATTTCGTAGGACCAAGTACCTTTGCCGGAACACCTGGATTTGAAGATTTTATCAGTCCGGAAATCGAAAAAGGTGTAGAGAGCACGTGGACGGATAATTATGCTTTTGTTCCGTTCGAGATTCGTAACATTTTCATAGAAAGGAGATAGCGATCGTGAAGGTAAAAAAGACGTTAAAAATCATTTCCATTGCATTGCTCATCTGTCTGGTGGCACAATACACTATAAACGGATATCAGATTACGCATGCTTCTCCGGAAGAAACAGATATAAGTACGGATGCTTCCAATTACGATTTTTA
>CAZXQK010000265.1:0-2187 GCA_964642785.1 uncultured Faecalimonas sp. | reverse complement strand
GCAATCGCCACACCCCATGCAAAGATTTTTCCCAAAGTTTTTAACTTCTTTATCTTTTCCCTACCTTACAAATCAGAAGCGGAATGAAGATAATCACCGCTATCTTTGCCAGTTCCGACGGCTGAAGCGTCAGATCAAACGGCATCCGAAGCCATCTTCTCGCATGGTTAAATTCCAATCCAAGCGGTGTAAACCTGACACAAGCCATCAATACAAACGCTACAATGTATGCCAAACGGGATATTTTTGCAAAAAAATGATAATCTATCTTTGCCACTAAAAGCATCCCTGCAAACCCCGCAATACTGAACACACTCTGCCGCACAACATAATACATACTGTTTCCAAAATCAATCCGGGCACTGTAAGAACTTGTGCTGTAAAGCATAACCAGCCCGAAACAAACCAAAAAAATCACAATGGTAAGCAGGCTGTAATCAAAATACTTTCTCTTTTTTCGCATGTTCTCTCCCCTGTTCCATTATTTTCTTATACTCACCTCTTTCATTATAACGGCAAAAGAACGGAAAAACAACCAGTCAGTAACAGTTTTCTCAAAAAAACATACACTAAACTAGAATATATGAAGAAAGGATCTTTTCTATGCAAAATTATAGAAATCATGCAATGCCGTACAACTCTTACCGTCAGCCTCCTGCTCCTGTCTGCATGAATAACCGGGATACCATGGGAAATAAATCTCTCGCAATGGTGTATGTACCATGGCAGGTTTGGCGTGACCTTTACGATGCCGAAAAAGGATTCCAATGCGGAACCATTTTCAAGGAACTGAATCTTCCATTTACCGGAAAAGGAGGCGTGAAACGATGACAAACAAACCTTGCAGAAAAGATTTGTTACATTGGATTAATGTTGTAAGTTTTGCAGTAGACGACGTAAAATTATTTCTCGATACGCACCCTGATAATCAAGATGCACTTTCTTACTTCTATGAATATAGTAAACTTCGCAATCAGGCATTGAATGAATATGCTAAATATTATGGTCCTCTGACAGTTGATTCTACCGTTGAATCCTGCAGTGACAGATGGAACTGGATCAACGAACCATGGCCATGGCAGGAAGGAGGATGTTAGTTTATGTGGATTTATGAAAAACGTTTACAATACCCTGTAAAGATCACCCAGACCAATGCGAAACTGGCACAGGCTATTATCAGTCAGTTTGGCGGACCTGACGGAGAACTCGGTGCATCCATGCGCTATATGTCTCAACGTTACACCATGCCTTACAAGGAAGTGACGGGAATCTTGACCGATATTGCCACAGAAGAATTGGCTCATATGGAAATGATTTGTGCCATCATCTATCAACTCACCAAAGATTTGTCAATGGAAGAAATCCAAAAATCCGGTTTTGACAAATACTATGTTGACCACACTCTCGGTTTGTGGCCACAGGCTGCTTCCGGTGCTGCATGGACAGCAGATTATATCCAGTCAAAAGGTGATCCGATCACAGATTTGCACGAAGACATGGCTGCAGAGCAAAAAGCCCGCACCACTTATGATAATATTCTGCGTTTAATCAAAGACCCTGAGGTGGCAGACCCGATTCGTTTCCTGCGTGCACGTGAAATCGTTCATTATCAAAGATTCGGCGAAAGTTTGAGAATTGTACAGGATAACCTAAACAGCAAGAACTTCTATGCAATCAATCCGGAGTTTGATACAGCCAAGGAATGTAATTGCAAGAATAATTAAGAGAATACCGTAAAAGGCACAGGCAACCACCAAAGTTGCCCGCGCCTTTTTTTATTCTTGGATTGCATTTCCTGTATACAATTGATAATACTTTCCTTTTTCTTCAATCAATTGATCATGTGTTCCACGCTCAATGATTCTTCCCTGCTCTAACACCATGATGCAGTCCGAATTTCGAACCGTTGACAAGCGATGTGCAATCACAAATGTTGTTCTTCCTGCCATCAGCTTATCCGTACCATCCTGCACGATACGTTCTGTCCTTGTATCGATGGAACTTGTCGCTTCATCTAAGATTAAAACCGGAGGATCTGCAATAGCTGCTCTTGCAATCGCAAGTAGCTGTCTCTGACCCTGACTTAAGTTTGCCCCGTCTCCTACCAGCATGGTATCATAACCCTCCGGAAGGCGTTTGATAAATCCGTGTGCATTGGCAAGTTTTGCCGCTGCAATCACTTCCTCA
>CAZXQK010000264.1:0-2187 GCA_964642785.1 uncultured Faecalimonas sp. | reverse complement strand
CAGATGGAAGCGTGGTAGAGGGAGAGCATCATATCACTATGAATACACAGCAGATCAAACGGGTTTTTTATAAAGAAGAACCGGTGCCGACGAAAGATGCGATTCGGGCACTTGAGGAGGCAGATTTGATCATCCTAAGCATGGGAAGTGTGTTTACCAGTATCATTCCGAATCTGATCTGCAATGAGATTGTGGATGTCGTTGACCGGAGCAAAGGGAAAATCATGTATGTATGTAACATGGTGACACAGCCGGGAGAAACTGAAGGGTTTACAGTGTCTGACCATGTAAAACTTTTGAATCAGTATTTGGGAAAACGAAAGATAGATGTGGTTATAGCAAATGACGGTGCAATCGATGAGGAGATGGCACGAAGATATGAATCTCTGGAACAGAAAGATCCGGTGAGGCTGGATCGGGAGGAAGTGGAAAAACTGACGGAACGAATCATCAGCAGCGATTATGTGACGGTGAAGAATCATCTGCTTCGGCACGATGTGATGAAACTGAGTATGCATATTTTTGGGTATTTACTGGAACAAAAAAATGATTATTGCAGAGGAGCCGATGACTAGCTTAAAATTATGTGCTTTTTTGTTCCCCAATTGCATTTGAAAAGTGAGATACTAAAGAGAAATTGGCAGTAGGAATGGAACAATGCATCAAAGAAAATGAATTCGGTGACTGGCTGAAACCAAACTACCTCGGTAAATATGTATTACGAAATAGCGCTACACATTGCAGGTGAGGGCGCTATTTTTGTGCTTATCATTACTGACAAGGGTTATTATAGCAACTAGTAACATCACAAAAGAACAATAATGAAAATATTGCAATCAAAATTTAATTTAGCATTGTTGGATTATTGGTTCTTTCAATTAAATAATCAACTGAAACGCCAAAATAGTCTGCAAGTTTTATCAATTCAGTAATGCCCGGTTCGCGCTCGCCGGTTTCATATCGGCTTATTGTGTTTTGATTTGTATTTAAGTCCATAGCAAGTTTTAATTGGGAAATGCCTTTGGCTTTACGGATTTCTTTTAATCTCATGAAATCACCCCCTTGACAATATTATCCCATATTGGTATAATCAAAATATCCCGATATGGGATATTTAAGAGAGCAGAACTGAAATGTTCATAAAAAAAGAAAAAGATTTGAATAAATGAAGGGGAATTAAAAGTGAAACAGTTAGGAATAGTAATGTCAGTGTTTTTTGTTTTTGCTATTGGTGGTTGTGGTATGATGTCTGGAACGACTGAAATTGATCCACTTGAAAATTATACAATATCAGAAAATGCGAAATCTGCTTATGGGGATTCTTTCAACGAATATTACTCCCCGGAAGAATATGTGAAACTGATTTCTGAATTGGCTGTGGTTACGAATGAAGAAAGTATTGAACCGGTTTATGCCATTAACGATAAGTTATTTTTTGTAAAACGGACAATAGAGACATATGATGAATTTGAAGAGGCAATCGCGATTGTAGATGTTAATGGCAATTTTGTGACGGGGTGGAATATCAAGTGGGATGATTATTATATAAAATATAATTCAAAGTGTGGAGATTATTTTTTTGTTAGGACAGAAACAGGATTATATAGTACAGATCTATATGATATTGTAAACCAAGAAGGTCAGGTAATTGCTAATGTATCAGGGACAGGATATTGGGTGGATTTAGATAAACATTGTGTGTTATTTCCGCAAGGAAACGGATCGGCTTATATTGTAAACAGTAAAGGTGATGTTTGTGAACTACAACAAAAATCGGTTGGATTTAATTTTGGATTATACTGTGACGGATTTGAAATCGGGAAATTAAATGATGGGGTGTTCTCTGTTTATAAAGAAGGTATTAACCATACTATTGCGTATTACTATAATGAAAAGGGAGAAGCGGTTATTGATCTTTGCGATAATGCTGTTCCTTATAAAATTACCAAACTGTATGATTTTTCGGCTGGAAAAGCAAGAATCGAATTTATCGGTGTAGCTGGTGGTGCGTATTATGGCTATATTGATAAAACTGGTTCATTTGTAGATGAACCACAACAAATGAAGTAAGTGGATGTTGTACATCTGAATAAGCAAGGACTATAACGAGAAAGGCATAGGTCATGAGATATATCTGAAATCCTCAAAAATCCTTGACAAATCAGCCGCTGAAAGCTAATATATCAG
>CAZXQK010000263.1:0-2191 GCA_964642785.1 uncultured Faecalimonas sp. | reverse complement strand
GGCATACCCACCAGTATATAGAGTGTTGGATATATTATCTGACAGAGAGGCTTATACTAAATTTGAGATTGGTTCAAAACTAGGATTCAAAGGTGAAATGGGTTTTACATCTATTCCACAAACTGTTTTTGTATATGATTATTGCACTGAAACTAATGTAAGTAAAAAGAGTGATATAAAAGCCAATATGGAGGGGGATTCGGATAAATATGCAAGAACTATTGCTAATTGGCTGGTTCAAATGGGGTGGTTAGAAAAAACAACTAAAGAAGTGACAGAAACTTATTTTGGAATTACTAACACGACTACTTTACAGGCATGGAAAATTACAAGAAATGGTGAAAAAGCAATAATTAAATCGAAAGGTAATTCAAGTAACCCCCAGATTCCTAAAATTGTATTATTTGAAATGTTAGCGACAAAAGTTCCGAGTGCGGATTATATTAGGTTAAGGAGAGCCCGTATTTTGAATGAACTAAAGACAGAGAAGACTCTGAATAGCATTCAAGCATATTTATATAATTGTGGAATGATCGAATCTATACAAACCATAGAAGATGATATTTCGAATTTCTCAAATATTGGAATTGTTGTTAACAAAAAGAATAATAAATACAAGTTAGCAGATAAAATTGTAGGATTAAATATTCCGACAAATACAGCGGCTATTATAAAAGCTGATATCATTACATTAAAAGACAATATCAGAACTAAGTTACATAATATTAATCATGATTATTTGGTATTGGTTGATTTGGCTTATAGTGATGCTGACAGTAAGACAAAGAAAAACATGGATGCTAAGGAGTTTGAAATTCAAACAGCTAATTTATTCACAAAGGAACTTAATTTTAAGGGAGAAAGATTGGGTGATTCTAATAAGCCGGATGTGATTATCTGTTATGATGAGTACGGAACAATAGTTGATACAAAATCTTATAAAGATGGATTTTCTGTGGATAAGCATTGTGCCGATGAAATGAGCAGATATATTATACAAAACAATCGAAGGATTCCAGGGTCTCCTAAAAATGAATGGTGGAAACGATTTGATAGTAATGTTACTAAATTTACATTTTTATTTGTCACCTCGTTTTTGAAAGGCAACTTTAAAAACAATCTTACGGAAATATCTAACAACACAGGTGTTAATGGAGCAGCCATAGGTGTTGAGAATTTGTTGTATTTGGCAGAGGCTTTGAAGTGTGAAAGCAGAAGTTATCGTGACTTTTTTTCCCTGTTTAATAATGATGAAATAGATTCTTTGGATTAAGTGTGCAATGGTCGAGAGATTATATAAAATGCGAAAAACAAATAAATCTCAAAAAAATCCTGTGATTCGCGATTGCGATAAATGACAAAATGAGTTATACTGTATGGATAGCGATGGAAATTACCTGTTTTTACAGGAAAATATAGAAAAAGGAGTTTCAAGACATGGATTTAATAACAGTAAAAGAGTTATACAAAAACTGTGAACAATATTTAGACAAAGAAGTTACTGTTGGCGGTTGGGTTCGCAGTATTCGTGATTCCAAGACTTTCGGCTTTATCGTACTGAATGACGGTAGTTATTTTGAAACATTGCAGGTGGTATATCACGATGCAATGGACAACTTTGCAGAGATTAGCAAATTAAATGTAGGGGCAGCAATTATTGTAAAAGGTACATTGGTGGCAACACCACAGGCAAAACAGCCTTTTGAAATTCAGGCAGCAGAAGTAGCAGTGGAAGGTGTGTCTGCACCGGATTACCCGTTACAAAAGAAGCGCCACAGTTTTGAATATTTGAGAACAATTGCACATTTACGTCCTAGAACCAATACATTTCAGGCAGTATTTCGTGTCCGTTCTTTGATTGCATATGCCATTCATCAATTCTTCCAGGAAAGAGGATTTGTATATGTTCATACACCAATCATTACAGGAAGCGATTGCGAAGGTGCAGGCGAAATGTTTAAGGTAACTACTTTGGACATGAACAACCTTCCGAAGAACGCAGACGGAACAGTTGATTTTTCACAGGATTTCTTTAATAAGGAGACAAGCCTTACCGTGAGCGGTCAGTTGAACGGAGAAACCTATGCACAGGCATTCCGCAACATTTACACATTTGGACCGACTTTCCGTGCGGAAAATTCCAACACAACCCGTCATGCGGCTGAGTTCTGGATGATTGAGCCGGAAATCG
>CAZXQK010000262.1:0-2192 GCA_964642785.1 uncultured Faecalimonas sp. | reverse complement strand
TATCACGGAAGTATTCTGCCATGGTAAGTCCTGTCAGTCCGACTCTCATACGTGCTCCCGGCGGCTCATTCATCTGTCCGAACACCATGGCTGTCTTGTTAATAACACCGGATTCCTGCATTTCATAATACAGGTCATTTCCTTCTCTTGTTCTTTCACCAACACCGGTGAACACGGAATATCCACCATGCTCGGTTGCAATATTTGTGATCAGTTCCTGAATCAATACCGTCTTTCCGACACCTGCACCACCGAACAGACCGATTTTTCCACCTTTCTGGTAAGGGCAAAGCAGGTCAATGACCTTAATACCCGTTTCCAAAAGTTCTGATTCTGTTGACTGTTCCTCAAATGCAGGAGCCTTCTTATGAATCGGCTCATATTCTACATCTGTCGGTGCCGGTTTGTCATCAATCGGTTCCCCAAGTACATTGAAAATACGTCCCAATGTATGTTCCCCGACTGGTACGGAGATTGCGGCACCTGTTGCCACTGCATCCATACCACGAACCAGACCGTCTGTCGGTCCCATGGCGATACATCTTACGACATCATCACCCAAATGCTGTGCTACCTCTGTCACAAGCCGGCTACCGTCTTTTCTGGTAACTTCAATGGCCTCGTTAATCTCCGGAAGATTGCCTCCGGCAAATTTCACGTCCAAAACAGCACCGATGACCTGAGTGATTTTCCCAATATTTTTCTCTGCCATTTTTTCACTCCTTTTATCCGATTGCTTCCGCACCGGCTATAATTTCTGTTAATTCCTGTGTAATAGCCCCCTGACGGGCTCTGTTGTATTTCAATTCCAAATCACTGATGATTTCTTCCGCATTATTTGTCGCAGAATCCATCGCCTGCATACGTGCACCATTTTCACTGGCAACCGCCTCCACAAAAGCACCATATAAAATACTGGTCATGTATTTTGGAATCAGAAGGGAAATTGCTTCCTCTTCATTCGGCTCAAAATTCATCATTGCATCTGCACCTTCCGCCTGCTGACTCTCCGTTTCTACCGGAAGAAGTTTCATCAGTTTCGGAATCTGACTGACCGTATTTTTAAATTCCGTATAAGCCAGATAGATTTCACCGATTTTTCCGGTTGCAAAATCCGTAATCAGCTGCTTCCCGATTTCCTGTGCATCTGTAAAAGTCGGTCCATCCATTACGTCAGAATAATCCGCAGTAACGGTATAACCTTTTCTTGCCAGACTCTCGGCACCTTTTTGTCCCACGGTATACAGGCGAATCTTTTCTTTCGAAAGTCCGCTTCCCATGATCATTCTCGCAATATTGGCATTGTAACCGCCTGCCAGTCCCCGGTTCGAGGTTACAACTACGATTCCAATGTTTTCAGAAGCACCTCCCTTTAAATATGGGTGATCCACATCTTCTGCTTTCGCAAGCATGGAAGACACTGTTTTGTACATATATTCAAAATAGGCTTTTGAGTTTTCTGCTCGACTGCGGGCTTTCTGCAATTTTGCTGTTGAAACAAGCTTCATGGCTTTTGTTATCTGCTGGGTACTTTGAATACTTCCCCTGCGTCGTTTTATTTCTCTCATCGTTGCCATGACTGCGCCTCCTAAAATTCTGCTTTACATTCATTGATTGCACGAACAAGCAGTGTTTCAGTTTCGTCTGTAATAACTTTTTCCGTCTTGATGGATTCCGGAATTTCCGGATATTTTGTCTGAATAAATTCAAATAACGCTTTTTCAAAACGCAGAATATCCTCTACTGCAATATCAAGCAAATGTTTTCTCGTAGCTGCATAGATAATGATAACCTGATACTCTACCGGCATCGGCTGATACTGTGGCTGCTTTAACATTTCTTTGATACGTTCACCCTGTGCCAGACGTTCTGCCGTATCTTTATCCAGTTCTGAACCAAACTGTGCAAAAGAAGCCAGTTCCCGGTACTGTGCAAGTTCAATCCGAATCGGTCCCGCAATCTTCTTCATTGCCTTAATCTGTGCAGAACCGCCTACACGTGATACGGAGATACCCGGATTGATCGCCGGGCGGAAACCTGCGTTAAACATTTCTGTTTCCAGATAAATCTGTCCGTCCGTAATCGAAATCACATTGGTCGGAATATATGCCGATACATCTCCTGCCTGTGTTTCAATAATCGGAAGTGCCGTTAAAGAGCCCCCGCCCAACGCATCGGAAAGTCTTGCGGCT
>CAZXQK010000261.1:0-2195 GCA_964642785.1 uncultured Faecalimonas sp. | reverse complement strand
GATTTCTTATTATGATGTTGCGGTGCCGTCGGGTTCGTCGTAAAGCCAAGTTCATAGTAAATTCTGTTTTCATTACCCTGATAGGTGATCGGAGACACATAAAATGTTGTTGTTTTGAGATCATATCCGTAATTTGTCTGTGCATATCCATCTGTTCCGGTAAAATCTACAATATGACCATCTCCATCCTCTTTCGCTGCTTTCGGAATGGCGGAATATTCAAATGCTGCTCTGGAATCCGTCTGATAATTCAGTCCTTGTCCCCGATATTCATAACACTCGGAACCCATATAAAACTTATAACTGTCTACTGCATAACTGGACCAAATTCCATCAGCACTCGAAACACTCATCGGTTTGAAAAATCCGTTTCCTTTCGAATATCCTCCAAAATACGGATAAACAAGAACCTGCTTTTGAAAAGCATCACCCAAAATCCGTTCCAAACAGGAATACTCAAAATTCTCTGCCACGTTATTACACGGCACACCATCAATAGCCAGATGCCAATGCCCCTCCATCTCAACGAATGCATAATTTGAAACATTCGGTCTCCAATAACCATCATCTTTTCTATGTGTACTCTCCGTCAGAACAGCAATCTGTTTCTCAACCAGGTCTTCAACGACTACTGACACATATAGTGTTCCATTATCAGAACGTATATGAAAAGTCAGCACATTTTCATCAGAATATCCATTCTCAGTGTTATCAACATCTGCACTTAACGAAACTCCAATCTCACCATAGAGATTTCCCTCATAATTATGTCCGAAATCTACCGAAACATCTGTGATTGGCATTCCTTCCTTATATAAAATGCGATGTCTGCCTTCTCCACTTGTAGTATATCGATATCCATTCACCTCATCACCTGTTATGGTCGTCGTCGACACATGATGATAATCCACCTCAAACAGACTGCCTTCTTTTTCTACGTCTTGTGCATGAATATCGACACAATGAAATGTAGTGGCAAACAGAACGGTTGCCAGCATGAGTGCTATCATTCTTTTCATAGCTGTTCTCCTCCTATCCTTTAATACCGCCAATCATAACACCTTTTTCAAAGTATTTCTGAATAAACGGATATATCATCAGTAGTGGAAGTGATGCAACTACAATGACTGCATATTTTAACCCTTCCGTTCGTATCATGTTTTCTAAAGTTCCTCCGCTGCTCCCCGCATCCGTAATCAGCATTCTCTGCAACACTCTCTGCAACGGCCAGAGTTTTTCGTCCGTCGTGTACAGTAAGGAATTGAAATAAGAGTTCCAATAACCGACAATTCCGTACAACGCCATAATGCAGATGATCGGTTTTCCCAAAGGTAATACAATCTTCAAAAAGCACTGCAGAACATTACAGCCGTCCATGGTCGCTGCTTCCGTAAGTTCATACGGAATGGAAGAACCAATATATGTCCGGATGATGATGACATTATAAAGTCCTACACACCCCGGAAGAATGATCGCCCATATCGTATTCAATAAATGCAGGCTCTTTACGATCAAATACGACGGTATCATCCCTCCGCTGACAAACATCGGAATTGCAATAAATATATTCACAAATGTTTTTCCTTTAAAGTCACGTCTGGTCAACGGATATGCAAGACAAAACTGCAAAATCAACTGAATGACCGTTCCCACCACGGTATATAAAACTGTATTTTTAAATCCCGTCACCAGTTTTTCCGTCCGAAATACTTCAATAATGTTGTCAAACGTGAAGCCTTTCGGAATCAACCCGACTTTTCCACTGTATACCATTGTCGGATCCGACAATGCATTCGCCAGAATGTAAAGAATCGGAAGCAGGAATAACAACGTCATGATTCCCGCTATCACGTATATTACAACATCGTAAAACTCGATTTTTTTACGACGGGCTGTCTTTTTCGCTACCATAATGAAATATCTCCTTTCTTTTTGCATATCACATTCGTAATGATCAGTAAAATAATATTTACTGCAGAATTAAAGATGCTAATCGCCGTCGCATAACTGTATTGCGGAATGCTTGACTTCAACGATACTTCATATACATAAGTAGAAATGATCCGTGAATCCGATAAGTTACCTGCGGTCTGCATCAGATATACCTTCTCAAAGCCTACATTCAACAGATTACCTACGTTCATGATCAGCATGATCAACATGATCGGTATAATCGTCGGCAGATTGATATACCA
>CAZXQK010000260.1:0-2195 GCA_964642785.1 uncultured Faecalimonas sp. | reverse complement strand
TATGGAAAAGCATGTGTGCAGGTGTCCGAAATATGCGAATATTACAGCACCATTACTAGTGTTCCTACACCGATTAATACACAGCCAATCAAGGATTTTGTAGTAAATTCTTCATGCAGAAAAATAAAAGCGAGAATCAGGGTGAGTACAACGCTTAGTTTATCAATTGGGACAACTTTGGAAGCGTCTCCACTCTGCAGTGCCTTGTAATAGCAGAGCCATGAGGCTCCGGTGGCAAGTCCGGACAGGATTAGAAAAAGCCAGCTTTTTTTACTGATTTCGGAAATGCCACTTTGCGTGTGGGTAAGAAAGACCATGCCCCAAGACATAATTACGACAACGACTGTACGAATTGCTGTTGCAAGATTGGAGTTAACACCTTCAATTCCGATTTTTGCTAAAATAGATGTTAATGCCGCAAATACAGCAGATAATAATGCAAATATAAACCACATAATAAGTCCTCCCTCAAATCATTGATTTTGCAGTGAAAATTTTTTTGGAGTAACGCCTTTTAACTTCTTGAAAACAGCAGCAAAATAATTGCTGTCATTGAAACCACATTCCAACGCAATCTGTGTAATCGATTTATCTGTTTTCATTAACAAGTTTTCAACTGCTGTAATTTTGGCAATGTTAATATATTCGTTCAGACCAATTCCGGTCATGTTCTTGAATTGTTTTGAAAAATAATTTGGGCTCACACTATACTTTGCAGCCAGTGTATTTAAACTCAGATCAGCTGTTACGTTTTTACTGATATAGGTTACGGCATTTTGTATTGTATGATGGAAAGACGGGTAATTGACCTGAGTTTCCTTCGTACGAAAACGGGAAATCAATATCAGCATTTGTTGCAGATAAAGTTTTTGCATTTCTTCATAGCCTTCCTGCCGGTATTTGCTTTCCTGAGAAATTTTCCGAGTTATTTCGGTAAAACGAGGAATTTGTCCGGAAGGAATTTTTATATAATTGTTCTGTTTTAATTTATCAATATAGGGCAGATATTCAGGGTTGACATAGGAGTCTTGAAAATAAAAAATGTGTCGTTCGATCAATGCTCCGTTTTCGTTACTTGTCTTGTGGAATGCCCCGCATGGTACAAAGATCATGTCTCCGGTTTCCAAAAAATGTATTTTGTTACCAATAAAATATTTTGTATGACCATGTTCCAAATAATACAGTTCGTGATAATCATGGAAATGGGCATTCGTCATTACTGTTGAATAATTACGTTTATCATAGTCGTAAAGTTCCATTGTGGTTCACCTCGTGATTTGTCTGTCTAGCAGAACTTCTTTGTTTGTTCCGTAGAAAATATCCTGCCTGTTGCTGATATAGGAACAAAATTTTTCAAAGTTTTCCCAACTTTCAGGTCGATAATCAAATTCGTATGAATGTCCCCAAAGATAAAATATAGAGGGAGTATTCGTCTGTAAAGACAAGAAATCATCTGCAAACTGATAAAGCAATTTTTCTTCATTGTAAATATCGACAGTTCCCTTGAAACAGTATAAATCTTCCTGAGGCAGAAAGGAATGATTAGTTTCCCAGACACGTGCATATTTTATGCCGGTGTTTTTTCTAATGACATCGGCAACAAGGGGAGAATGATTGACACCACCGCCGGGATATGCAAAACCGAGAACTTCATAGCCTGCCAGTTCGGATAATGTGGTACGGTCATTTTCAACCTGACGGACTATTTCGGTATCATTCAATTCAGTCAGGCGTGTATGTGTGAGTGTGTGTGCTGCAATTTCATGCCCGGCATACACAGACCGTACTTCGTTTGCATTTATGACGTTTTCAAATCCGAGTCTTTGGGAGTTGAGATTAAAAGTTGCCTTGAGGCCGTACTTGTTTAAAATTTCTATCAGGCGGATATCCTGTCTGACTCCGTCATCAAAACTGAAAGTAATTGCTTTTTGGTTCATAATAATTTATTCTCCACGTTTTTGTCTTATTTTTATTCGATTCGCTTCGGCAACTGTCTTTACGGTGTTCAGACGCAAAGCGATGTTGGAATAATGTCTAGGGACATTGTACCACATGTTATGGAAAAAGAGAAATTGAAATGTTTGTATTGTTAGATGATAAGCAGTTTGGTACAATAATGATATTATAAAACCTGTCTTTCGGAGTTGAATTTAAAAAATAGTGCTAAGCCATGGATTAAAACCTGTGGCTTAGCA